>JACQUT010000261.1 GCA_016267585.1 Cyanobacteria bacterium NC_groundwater_1444_Ag_S-0.65um_54_12 | reverse complement strand
GCCCCATCCAGCAAATCGTGATGTGCCTTCAGATAAGCGGCAGGCGAACCTACATCTAACCAATATGCGCTGGAATGGAAAGCATAGCAAGACACCTGATTCTTCAGTAAACTCGGAAAAACTTGCCGTTCGAAAGACCAATTCGTATCAGGCGGGATATCTTCAAAGATCGAGGGGTGTAGGACATAGGTGCCGGCATTGATAAAAAATCGCGCGGTTCTGGCAAGTGCTTCTTGCCGTGATGGTTTTTCCAGAAACCCGCTGATTTTACCATGAGCATCACAAAGTACCAGACCAAATGGGGTCGGATCAGCTACTTCCGTGACCGTCAAGGTAGCCGATGCTCCCTGCTGCTTATGAAATTCAAGCAAAGCGGTGAGATCTAAATCCGTGAGTACATCGCCGTTAAAAACTACCACCAGATCATCGGCGAAATACGGGTAGGCTAGTTTGACTGCTCCTGCCGTTCCGAGCGGCGTTCGCTCGCGCGAATACCAGATACGCACGCCAAGTTGAGAACCATCTTGCAGGCGCTGTTCTAGCTCATCTGCTAAATAATGCAAGTTGACAATAATCTCTCGCAAGCCATGCCTGCGGCATAATTCAATCTGATGCTCTATGATCGGTTTTCCACAAAGTGGTAGCAACGGCTTGGGGGTAAAGTAAGTCAAAGGGCGCAGACGCGTTCCTTCCCCACCCGCGATGATGATGGCTTTCATTCTGGCACGTCTTTCATCCGCTTTTTCAAAGCAGTAATAGGAGATACCGGAGTGGGATCGATACCGCGCAAAAGAGCCAGGTAAACGCTTACATAGTCCCCCAGATAGAGTAACGACAATTGACGTTCTAATGGATCGTCACCGGATGCCAATAGATCATGGGTTAGTCCGCCTAATAATTCCCGGGTGTGTCGAATCTGTCTATTGATTAGCGATGAGTCTAGTGGATCGCGCAATACCACGAAAGTTCGTTCTTCTGGGGACTCTACCAGGTTGACAATCTCGTTGTGAGTAAGCTCCGGGAAAATGTTATAAAGACAGGTGCGCTTGGCATTCTCGTTGAGCTGACATTTCCAGCGTAGAGCCACCGCCTCGGTGCTCCCGGCGACGCCCAAGATCACCGGGAAAAATCGAGCAAGATCCGCAGCGAGCTGCTTGGCAAGATTTCCCGAGGCATTTGGCCCATAATCCTCACGCAACCGCGCCAAGCGAAAACTGGCAGGGCCGGGATCAACGGGAGCTCCCAGGCAACTGAGCATACCGAGCAAAGTGAAATAAAGCTCACCTAGCGCGGCGCGCGGCTGCCAACCTGGAGTCAATTGCAAGACCGGTGCTCCCCTGGCAGCTGCCAGGTTGCCCAGCGTGCCGCCGCACGTCACGGCTGCTACGGGGAAATCGTATGCCAGCGTTTCCTGGAAAGCTTGGCATGTTTCCGCAGTCTCGCCAGAATAGCTAAGAAAAATCAGGAGAGTGCTTTCTGTCTTTAACCAGCTAGGCAGACTAGCCTGCCTGATCACCGCGATCGGAACCTCCCAGCGGCTTACCAACAGGGTGCGCGCCAGGTCACCGCTAATGGCCGAACCACCCATTCCCACCACTGCGATTCGATCTGGCTTGGCAACGGGTGGAAGCCAAGCAGCACCGCGTGCGAACGCCATGGTAGTCATATCAGGCAAGCGCGCTACATACCCTAGCATGTCTTGAGGATCACCAGAACGCAAGTATGCTAAATCATCCAAAAGGCTTGCTTGAGAAATCATGACGTTCCTTTGTCAGCTAATCTTGAACTTCCCATAGATCCTGCAAGAAGCTAGTTTAGCACTCTATCCGAGCGGTTTCTAGCGATTCTTGACACCAGACCGCCGCTAATACGCGTCGCCAGTTTCCGCCAAGAATTTTGGCTATCGTCTCTTGGGTCAGCCCACTTTCCAGTAGCCGCACGGTAATAGCTGGCAAGTCTTGAACGCCGCCTAACCCGTGCGGTAGGCTAGTTACCCCATCAAAGTCACCACCTAGCCCTACATGATCGGTACCGGCCACCTCTATCATGTGCAAGATGTGAAGCACCACATCATCCAGTGTAGCCTCGGAGCCGCTCAGGAACTTGGGCACGAAACAAACCCCAACTACGCCGTCACGCTCGGCAATCGCCCTGAGCTGGGTATCAGACAAGTTGCGCGGATGATTGCAAATGGCACGAGCATTGGCATGACTGACAACAACGGGGCCAATAGTAAGTTCCAGAGCATGCCAGAATCCAGCTTCCGCAAGATGTGCTAGATCGAGCACTATTCCCAATTCCTGCATCTGCTGCAAAAGTTTATTACCCAGATGAGTAATCGCACCAGGTCGCTCACCCACCATGATGCCATCGGCAAAGCTATTACGACCATTCCAGGTAAGAGCGATCATGCGTACGCCCAGAGCATAAAAGGCATCTAACAGCTCAGGATCGTCAGCTAACGGTTCTGCACCTTCTAACGCCAGGCAAAAACCTGGCAATTTGGTGGAAATATCCGCAATGCTAGTAACCAGCCTTAATCCGGGATTATTTCGTCTTGCAGCATAAAAACAAGACACCAGGCGCATGGCTCGATGCAAGGCGCGATCTCCCATATGATCGGGAGGAATCCATAAAGAAAGGAATTGTAGGTTAATCCCGATTTGCTCGATCCTTGGCAAGT
>JACQUT010000265.1 GCA_016267585.1 Cyanobacteria bacterium NC_groundwater_1444_Ag_S-0.65um_54_12 | reverse complement strand
TGATTGTTGGTATCGGCGATGAACAAGCGACCGAGCTCTCGATCGATGGCCAAGCCGCCATTCACTACCTGAGCTGTGACGCGGTTGACCGGATCGTAGCTGGCCAGGTTAAATTGGCAGTTCAGAGCATTTCCCTCGGTTGCCGGACCGTTTTCGCCAATGACGACAGAATAGGTGGCAGGGTTCGACCCCAACGAAGTACGCTCTCTCACCTGCGTCTTGCCAGCTACTACCGCCACGGTGCCGTTACTGAAGCTCCCGCCATATTCGGTGACGGCTCGGCGAATGACGTTATTATACGAATCGTAAATATAAAGTTCCTGCCGGTTGTCCACTTTACGCCATGCTAGCGCGAGCGGGCGATTGAAAGAAGCGGCCAAGCCACTTCCGGAAAAGGCCACCGGCTGATCGACCACCCGACCATAGTCGGTGATGCTGTACAGGGTGCTGCCATTTCCGCCTAGCTGCGCGAGGGTCAGTTTCGTGCTGGAGCTCCCCAACGGATCGGGACTCTTGGGATCCCACGAGCTTCCGCCGGTGGCTGGCGGCGAGAGGAAGGGCCAACCATCACCCAGGACAGTCGTCACCTCGCCCGATTGCGCGGCAATGCGCCGGATTCGATTATGTCGCCGGTCACAGACATAAAGGTTGCCTTGATCATCAAAAGTTAGACCAGCGGGGTTACGAAAGCGAGCAGTCGGGAGCGGGCCATCGACATAGCCTTCCTTGCCGTCTAGCGCGCCCAGGTAATAGAACCGGTTAGCTTCCATGGCACGTCCGAAATAAGTGCCACCCACCAGGCAGAGGTAACCGACGATGTGGAATTGCGACGTTGGATTGTTAAAAAAGGTCAGAGCGAGATTTCCGGCAGGATCAGCCTGTACCTCTTGCACCGATCCCAGGCTAAGTTCATCGCCCAGCGGAGTGCCATCGGGCGAAAGCACAGGCGGAGTCACACTGGGGTCACCCGAAAATCGTCCGGCTACTAGCTGGATATTTCCGTCCTGGATTTTTTTGAGATGACGGCCGGCTCGTTCAGCGACGTAGATGGCAGCATCGCCCGCCGTACCCTGAGTGATACCGGTCGGTACTGCCAGCCCATGTCGAATGGCCAGAGTGGGCGTGAGAGCTTCGTCATAGCGCAAGAAGTAGTTTCCTGCCAAGGTTGTCAGGGCATGCACATGCGGTTCGAAAACGCGGGCCCAGCCGTTATGCGTCTCGCTATCTTGCGCGAAAGCGTGAGTTACATACTTGGCAGCGAGCTGGGCCCCGTTGCCCATGGTCAGATCACCACCCCAGGTAGTGGTGGGTTCTGGTAATTTCCCCATGGCTATCAACTCGGTGGCACGTCGACTTTGTGCCAAGAGCGCGTTTTGCATGGCTACAGCGCTCGCCAGCACCGAGACCGAGGCGGCACGGTTGGCGACGAGGTCACGCCAGAACTCTACCACGTAAGTAGATCCGGGGCCTAGCTCGAGTGCGGTGTCATTGCCAGCTATGCCAAACCCGGTAAGCCGGCGGCCCAGAGAAAGCAAAGCGTTAGCAATTACGGGAGTCCCCTTGGGAAAGACTGCCGGCGTGCTGAAGTTGCCTGCCGCATCCGAATGAGCGGTTACCAGAATTCCCTCACTAGAACCGGCGGAGCGGCGTGCCACGTAGTAGCGCTCTGCGGGATCGGTAAAGTACAAGACGGTGTCATTGAGCTTGACGCTACCGGTACCGCTCAAAGTGCCATACAGCGCGGTGTCGCCTTCTAGCTCCAGGACATGAATTTTTGCCGGTTGCCGGGCGAAAGGCATCCCTTCCGGCACCGCTATGCGTTCAATGGTCGGTGTGGCAACCATGGCCTGCTGGCTAGTAGCCGAGCTTGCCACTGCGGCGGCATTGCGCAATGGTGGCGCCGACGCATGACAACCGGACGCTATCATGGCAGTCATCGTCAGCCAGATTTTGGCATGTGGCAAAATAACTCTCACCGGGCGAAATCTCCAATTTACTTCAAGTAGCTGAGCCACAATTTACGAAGCCGATTTGCTCGGGCATCGCCAATAATCAAGTTCCCCTCGGGATCCAATGCCATGCTGTAGGCCTCATTCAAAATGCTGCTGCGTGCTTCGCCATCTTCCAGGGTATAAGCAGGCGGCAAGGTCGCGGTGCCACAAGCTTCGTCATCTGGCAACATGATGCCGGCAATGGTGTATATCCGCGGCGAAACACTGTAGATGTCGGCAATACGGATCAAGCGGTTCTCGGTATCGGCAAAGACCAGTCGCTGCTGCGAATCAAAGAGCGCCTTGTGCGGGAATCGCAAGTGCGCTTTCTTGGGATCCGCGCCTTCTTCACTGGCCGAATAGCAAAGTGCCTTGCGTACTTTACCATTAGCTTCCGGCGGTACTTCACCTATCACGCGCCTGACTTGGCGGGTTGCCAGATTGATCTCGAGAATCAAGTGGTCACCGCTATCTGCCACATAGAGATAGGGCGTACCGTTGTGGCGCTGGAAAGTGACGTTCGTCGGCTCGTTGAACTTCACTTCCTCGACAGATGGTAACGGCACCACTGAATCGTTGTCGGTCAGCGAGGTTTTGCCTGGTTTGCCGGCATAAGGTATTCCCTTGCTGGGCGTAGCTTCGAGTGTGACGTTTGCGGTGGCGGTCAAGACATCGGCAATTTGCCAGATAGCATGCTGCTTGAGGTCGGCACAATAGAAGTTCGGATTGCCTGGCGTGTCATCCAGCGCGATATCGTCGCAAGAAGAGCTTTCCGAGGCATTGGTGTAAACATCGAACAGCAAGCGTGGGTTAGTCCAATTTTCGAAAAAGAGAAAATTGAGGTAGGGATTGGCACTGTAGGTTGCTTCGGGATCGAACAGCCCGATCCATTGTTTGACGGCATCGGCGATTATGACTTTCCCCTCAGGAGTAGTTACCAGGTTGCCGGGATAGTTGAGGGCGTCGGATCCGGAACGCTGCTTTTTGAAGAGTAAAGAGTAATCACCAGCGGGAGTAATTTTGCGCAGCTCGGTGGCGGAGGTGTTCATGGTAGTCAGGTAGC
>JACQUT010000250.1 GCA_016267585.1 Cyanobacteria bacterium NC_groundwater_1444_Ag_S-0.65um_54_12 | reverse complement strand
CTGGTATCGGTGGAAACCTTCCGGCTCACGCAAAAAAGCTTCGAATACAGTGCACCGCCACCGCGCCAAATGGGCGGCTGGCAATATTTCGCAAATTATTACCAGTTAATAGGGCCACGTGAAGAATCCGAAAGATATGCCGAATTTGAGCAGATCAGCTTGATCGGTAGACGCTCCGAGCTAGCCAAGCTAATCTCTGCCCTCAGTGAAGCAATTGCCGGACGACCACAGCTAGTAAGCGTGGTTGGTGAGGCCGGAATCGGTAAATCTCGGCTAATTCATGAATTTCAACAGCATTTTATCAATCATGGTCTAGGTTTGCTCTTGCGAGGTCGCGGTCTTTCTTATTTGCAAGATGCGCCTTACGCCATGATCAATAATATACTTACCCGTTACCTTTCGCTCCCGGCGGGCGCTGCCGTGACAGACATCGATCGTGAAATGCGGCGTTTTGTGGAAACCTATCGCCCCGTGGAGGTTTCGCGACAAGTTGCACTGCTGGCCTACCTGATCGGGACCGAGATCCCGCACCCGGAAGTATCTTCGCTTTTGCCGCAACAGAAGCGCGTAGCGGCATTTTTTGCTTTGAACGAATTGCTATTAGCCATGGCCCGCCGCTATACAGTGTTACTATCGCTAGAGGACCTGCACTTGGCGGATGAGGCATCGCTAGAATGGTTCTCGTCGCTAGTCGAGCAATTAGCTGCCGTTGACGAGCCACTATCACTTCTTATCGTGTGTCAATATCGATCGCGGGAAGCTGGCCGGCTGCAATCACTTAACTGCAAGATTGCCCACGGCAGAATTGTCATTGGTCCACTAGAATCACCGGAAGCCCATGCTTATATCAGTGCTTACTTGAATCTTGCCACCGCTCCCGAAAACTGGCCGCCGGATCTGAAAGCTACGGCCAACCGGGTAATAGCGCGAGCCGAAGGCAATCCGCTGTTCTTGAAAACTTTACTGCTTGCTCTCAAGGAGCAAGAATTCCTCGTATGTCAGGAGGGCGAATGGCATGTCACTCGTTCACCGAGCGAATTGCAGTTGCCAGATACTATCAACTACCTGGTTTTGAGCCGTCTCGATCACTTACCGGCGGAGCTAAAAAATATCATAGCAGCTGCCGCTATTTTGGGACGGACTTTTCACCCGCGGTTGTTGGAGGCCATGCTAGGTAGACAAGACCTGGCGGTAGCTTTGATTCAGCTGGCCAAAATGGGCTTTCTGCGCAAAAATACTCAGGGAGAATACATTTTCGATCATGGCGTTACCCACGAGGTAACCTACCAGTCGATGCCGCAGGCCACGCGGCGCGAACTTCATTACCGAGCTGGTGAAGCACTAGAAAAGATGTTGGGGGCCCAGTGGGAAAGCTCAGCTCGCATTTTAGCTTACCATTTTTCCCAGGGACACGACGCAATGCGCGCGGCGCGCTATTTCATGGTAGCTGGGAAACAGGCTTACTCGCGCTTCGCCAACAAAGAAGCTCTTAGTTGCTTCAGGCAAGTGCTGGCATTGATTTCCGATCCAGCCATAGCGGTGGTTGTTTCTAAACTTGAACTGCTAAAAGCGCTCGCAGAAGTGGAAACTATCCTGGGTGAACACCAAGCTGCCATCGATCACCTCGAAGCAGCGCTACCGCTCGCATGCTTTGACCTGGATCGCGCTGATTTACAGCGACGAGTGGGCGTCGTCTTGGAACGCAAAGGCGAGTTCAAAGCAGCCCTGCGTCGCTATAAGCAGGCAATTGGCTATCTAGATCAAGAGCAAGGTGGGTGGCAAACCATCAAGCTGTTACTGGCCACCGCAAGATTGTTACTACACCAGGGCGATGCCCATGCCGCCAATACTTTGACCAGTGATGTGCTATTGCGTCTAGCTGGCCAGCCACCAGCTAGCGAAGCAGCCGAAGCGCATGAGCTTATCGGCGATGTACTTTTTATGCAAAGCCGCTGGCACGATGCTCTTTCCGAACACACCACTGCCTTGGCTATTCGCGAAGAGCTGCAAGATCAAGCTGGCATAGCTTCTTCCAAGAGTGCTATCGGCATGCTGCACGTTGCAACAGGTGAGCTACACCAGGCAACTTCGCTACTGGAGGAAGCTATACATTTCTACAGCCGGTGTGGCGACTTGTTTCACCTGGCGGAGGCGCAAAATCGACTGGGTGAGATTTTTTCAGTACTCGGCGATACTGCTATGGCCGAGCGCTTACAACGCTCAGCGCTAAGTATCTTTCGACGTATCGGCAGCACTTGTGGGGAAGCCCATGCCTTGGTGGCTTTAGGCAACTCACTGGCAGCTGCCGAACAGTTTGCCACGGGCAAAGCTTGTTTACAGGAAGGGTTGAAACTACTTGAAGAGATCGACGCCATAGAACAACAAGCAGATGCCTTTGCCTCTCTGGCGCGAATAGCGTTGGCCATGGGTCTGGAAGATGAAAGTCTCGGCTTCATGCAGCGTGCGCTAAAAATGGCAGAGGCGACTGATAACCGCTTGGCGGCAGGTATCGTTTACGGAATAAAAGCTGAGCTGCTGGTATCCGGAAACTTCAAGAGCGGAGCGCATGAGGCCAGTGTCAAAGCCCTGAACTTGCTGGAACCACTGCATTCACCATTGGAATTGGGACGAGCAAAGCTGATCAAAGCCAAAGTAGATTTGCTCTCTGGCAACCTGCCCACGGCAATTGCTTCTTTCAAGGAGGCGGTGGGGATTTTCGCAAAGATCGGAGCCAAACCCGATTTGCATCGAGCCGAGGATATGGCCAGCCTGTTCGAGTCGGCCACTGCTGCTAGCGCAGTAGTCGATCCCGAAACGATAGAGCGCCAGTAGAGCAAGCTGCAATACACGGAAATCCCTCACACCTATAACAGGGATGGCTGGCGGGATCCCAGAGCCAGGGCAGACCATCCGGATCGGGACGCAGTGCCGCAAAGTGGCAAAATCTGGAGCAATCACCACAGCGCGTGCAACGTCGCAAAAACTCCGGCTCTGGCAAAGCGCCGGGAGGACGCTCTAGCGTTCGCGCGGGCTCTTGAACCAGCGGATTCACTTCTTGCAAGCCAGCGACATAAGCGTTCAGGGTACGAAGCACTATCAGGCCCAGATCTTGTAATACCTTGGTCCAGAAGGTCCGCCGATCAACCACTGCCATTACCTGGCAATTTCACAAAGTAATAAGTAAAGCTATGCCGATCTAGAACAAACCAGTAGGGCTAGGCCGAGGCCGAGGCCGGCGTAATGGTGTGGGGG
>JACQUT010000034.1 GCA_016267585.1 Cyanobacteria bacterium NC_groundwater_1444_Ag_S-0.65um_54_12 | reverse complement strand
GGCCGCTGGCCGCATTGGTGTCCTGGGTGGTCGGCTGGCTTTTTCGCCCCAAGTCGTCGATCTGTTGCCGCCCCCCGCCTCGGTGCACCTGGATATTCCCCAGCAACAAGCGCTGGTGAGTATCCCAAGCCAAACAATAGAGCGGGTTCTGGAAAGCTTGCCGAAAATTCCCCAGCTCAAGAAAGCTGGTCCACTGGTAGTCAAACCGCATATTACCTGGCTAGGCAACAATCGTTTCGAGCTGGGAGCGGGCCTCGTGATCGGCAAAGAGACCTTCTCATTGGCAGCTCAGGGGCAGCTGGCGGTTTCGTCTGATGCCCGCTTGCGCTTGGGCCTCAAAGACCTACATATCGATCTGGGCGACGCCGTCGTCGACGTTTCGTTGGATAAACGTATTGCCAGGGCCAGCATTCCGCTCGCCACGGTACAGCGAGATGCGGCCAGCTTCCTGTCCGGTTTGCACAACGTGGAAGCGCGCTGGCTTGCTCCAGCTATGCTGCAAATTTCCGGAGAGCTCGACCCGGCTAAATCGACCAGCAAAAAACCTACCAAGGTAAATGATCTTTCAGCAGCTGGCGTTCGTGCCCCGCGACTATCCTTGGCCATTCCACCTGCGGCGCGCGCGCTCATGGAAAAGTGGTCGGCGCCTGGCCAAAAAGCACGATTGACCATCGCTACCGCGCTAGCGGCCCAGGATGGCAAAGTGGTAGCTCGCATCAACAATGTCGAGTTCAAGGGTGCGAACTTTCAGGTGCTGGCCCGTCCACAGGAAGGTACAGCTTCGATCATGGTCTCGCCTGACCTGCTAAGACAGATGCTGCAGCGGGTGGCTGGTGCTTGGGGCGAGATTCAGCAGTTGCGCTGGACCAAGCCCAACAACTGGCGCTTGGCCGGCACACTGGGAGAGCGAGCCTGGGAGGCGGGTGGAACTATGGCAGTGACCGCTCAAGGTAAGCTGGTTCTGGATATTAACTCACTGCGCTTACAGCAAGGTGTTGGTAAGATTGCCGTGCAGCCAGATTTAGCCAGCGGCCGTGTTCAAGTAACATTACCCGAGACCTTGCTGCCTACCATCTTGCGTTCCGCGCAGCTTCCGCTAGAGCGGCCGGTCTTGAAAGTGCTAGCGGGGAATCGTTTGGAGGCCAGTGGCCGCTACCGGATCTGGGGTATTCCGCTCCCGATACGCACTTCTGGTAGTTTAGCGCTAGGCGGCGAAGGTGACACGGCACGTTACACTATAGACAGTGCATGGACCGGCAAGCTACCAGTAATGGGCATCATGAAGCGGTTCGGCTTGACCTTCGCTCGCATTGCCAGCAAGAACCCGAATTCTTGGGAAGGCAATACCTACACCACTCAAAAATTACGGATCCCGCCTGGCCTGAAGCTGACCGGCTTTACCAAGCGTCAGGGAGCAGTAGAAGCCACCTTGCAGCTGGCAAGCAACCTGACCGCCAAGCTGTATGGTGTGCAGCTGACAGCTAATCGGATCACAGTGGATCCCCAAACGCTTCTGGCTTTGCCAGGTTCGCTACGGAGCGTTCAAGCGGATGAAACCGGACTCGCCTTGACACTCGGGCTCGATCGCCAGAAGCTGCAGTCATATGTCAAGACTGCCCCAGGTATTTCCTTCGATGGCGCCGCGCTGTATGCTACGCCAGAGGCGATCGCCCGGCGATCGGTACCTATCAAGCTGCTGGCACTGTCCGGCGATACCAAAGGCGTTACTGCACTCTTTGCCCTGAAACCGGCACTTTTCGAGCCGCTCAAGCGCTTGCCGCCCGGCATCAGCTTCGACGGCACAGGTTTTCGGATAGACCCCAAACAAGGCAAACCAGTGCCGGGGCGGCTGACAGCGGTTAAAGGTGATGCCACCGGCTTGAAACTGCGCTTTGCCCTCTCGCGCGAAGAGTTAGCTCGGTCCTGGAAGGTGTCCCGTCAGGGCGTAGCTTGGGATGGCCAGGCCATTACCTTCGATACGGCTGCGTTGCCGGGTGGCGCTCGAGCGACCGGTGCGGTAGTGAAAGAAGGCAATCTGGAAGTCGAACTGGGGGACAGATCGCTATTGCCGTCACCTGGCGCAGATCCCGAGATCCGCTTCGAGGGCAAAGGTCCCATACGCGTGAAGGGTTTTCTGGCCGATCGCCTTTCTGCCATTCTGCGACCCCGGAGGCCGGATTTACCGCTAAGCCTGGATAAGCTAACCGACGCGGCTATCGAGGTCACTGCTGGCCGAATCGTCGTGACGCCAGCCGCCCTCGATCAGGCGCTACGGAAAAAATTAGGTGCCGATTACGACAAGCTCGCCCCACGTTTCGATGGCCGACGGCTGATAGTGCGAACACCTGCCTGGCTCGGCCACCTGCCCATGGCGCTGCGTTTCGAAAAAACCACTGATGGTAAATTACAGCTAGTACCCAGTGGTTTATTTGGCCAATATCGAGTAGCTGAATTTCCACAGCGTGCCATTGGCTTGCTACTTAGTCCCCTGTCTTTCCTGCTGCCACGATCGAACAATCGCCAGGTCGACTTGCAGGAAGCAGCAGGCGGAGTCAAGCTACCACCCTTGGCCGGGGTAATGGCCAAACCAGAAGGACTCATTCTGGACTTCGGAAAGCAGCAATAAAACAAAACCATGAATTGGCTACTAGCGATCGCCACCTTTTATCTCGCCTTGTGGTTCGTGGTCGCTTTCCTGGCAGCACGAATCAGTGGCTGGGCGGCCTTGGTGGATGTCTATCGCCTGTCAACGCCCTTTAATGGCAAGCACTGGCGAGTTTGGCATGCCGAATTGCGCTATGGTTCTAGCTACGGGTTTTCAAACGTCGGTGCCAATCCGCAAGGGCTTTACTTGGCTGTCAACAAGTTACTGCCTTGCCATCCACCGCTGCTCATACCGTGGACCGATGTTTCGATAAGTCTTACCAAAGGCCGCTGGCACACCCCCTGGACCTTACGTTTCAGAAGAACTCACTGGGAATTCCGTTTCAGGCGGGTATCGGGGGTATACGTGCGCCTGACGGAAAAAGACGGCAGGCAGCTCACGGAATTGGCCGGATCCACCGGAAAAGCGCTACGTCCCAGATCATAGCGGCGGGCAATTGAATGGTATCTTGGGATCCCCTGCGGCGCGCAGCGCCGGTGGAGATCAGGTGAGAAACCGTATCGGTTGTCAATTGCCCGCCGCTATCATAGACATGCTATGATGCAGTACTGGAAAGGAAGCTCTTTTCATGCTGATGGAGTTCGCGTTAGAAGAAGTAAATGCCCTGATCCCCCAGATCAGGCAGCTACTACTAGACGGCAAAACTGAGCTGGCGAAGCTTTCTGCCAATCTCAAGAAGGCTAATAGTATCCTGATCGAGGTAGAGCTGGAGTTGCGGCACCAACGTTTGCGTTCAGCCGATGTAGCGATTCCCTTTGACGACGATCCTCGCTGGCAAGCAGCAGCGGCGGAAATTAGCGCCTGCAAGACGGCATTTCGTGAACGCACCCAGTATTGGCTCGACGCCATAGCGGAGACCGGAGCGGTATTGCGTGATTTTACCAATGGCTTGGTGGATTTTCCTGGCAGGCTGGATGATGCCGCAATTTTCTGGTGCTGGCACCTCGGCGAAGCCGAGATCGCTCACTGGCATAACCGCTATGAAGGTTTTGCTCACCGTAAGCCGCTAAAGCTGGGGCCATTGCATTAGCTGCGCGAGGTCTTGGTAGCCGATGGGAAACAGGAACCTGAATTAGATGGAACCTTCCCTGCGAGCGGTTTATGGTCCGGTAAACTCCTGGCGATTGGGTCGAAGTCTAGGAGTTGATCTCCTGTTACAAAGTTCAATTTGCTCATTTCGGTGTATTTATTGCCAACTTGGCAAGATTCAGATTTTCACCAACGAGCGTCGGATTTTCGTGCCTACTACCAAGGTGCTAGCGGATTTTGCAGCTAGCAACTGGCAAAATGCCGACGTCATAACACTTTCTGGCAACGGCGAACCGACACTGGCGCTGAACCTTGGTGAGTGTTTACGCGAGATCAAGGCCAGGACTGACAAACCTTTGATCGTGTTGACAAATGCTACCTTGCTAGGAGATCCGCTAGTTCGTGCGGATCTGCAATATGCCGACCGAGTTTTTCTGAAGCTGGATGCAGCTACGCCACGTTTGCTGCAGATTATCAATCAGCCGCTGCCCGAGATCACCTTGGAAACCATTCTGGCGGGGATCGAAGCATTCGCAGCCGAATTTAGCGGTTATCTGGCAGTACAAACCATGATCATGCCAGCCAGCTTGCCGGAAGTAGCAGCTCTCTGTGCTTTGCTGGTACGGATTGCTCCAGCAGAGGTACAGT
>JACQUT010000259.1 GCA_016267585.1 Cyanobacteria bacterium NC_groundwater_1444_Ag_S-0.65um_54_12 | reverse complement strand
GTATAACGTGCCTTGCGAGAGCCTTGTTACGTTGAATACCTTGTATTCCTCCACAATAGCAATTAAACTTGATTGATGATTCAGTATTTCTTCGGGGTGCCAAGCAATCGCGAGATCGTTAAGGTAGACTATGTAATCAGGGTTCCGCCTCCAGGCAATGTGGGCAAATTTTGACGGTAACTGCTTAATTTGTTTCAAGAAAAGATGCAAATAGTTCAAATTGGAGTCAGTCATCAGGTAGCTCCGCTAGCTTTGCGCGAACGAGTTACTTTTTCTAGCACAGAAATAGCTGAAGCATTAGCAAAGCTCGCCGAAGATCCGCGTCTGGCTGAAGTGGCCATGCTGTCTACCTGCAACCGTACGGAGCTATTTGCCGTGACAGCCGGAGCTGCACGGGCCAGGGAAGCTTTGCGCGAGCTACTGGGCGAGGCGAAATCTCTGACTAAAGAAGAACTGCAATGCTTTGACTGGCGCGTTGGCCAATCCGCCATTACCCATCTGTTCCGCGTGGCAGCTGGAGTGGAATCGCAAATTATCGGAGAGGGACAGATCCTGGGCCAGGTACGTCAAGCAGCGAGCCTGGCGCGCCAGGCGGGAGTGCTGGGTCCGGTGCTAGATAGTCTGTTTAGACATGCGGTAAGTGCGGGTAAGCGAGTTCGTTCCGAGAGCGGGATCAGCCAAGGAGCTGTAAGCATAGGTTCGGCAGCAGTAGAGCTGGCGAGTTCGGAGCTAGGTGGGCTTGCCGGTAAGACGATACTCTTGATCGGGGCAGGAAAGATTGCCGAGGCCGCCTTGCGTCATGTGGCGGATCAGGGCTGCAAACGCATCATCGTAGCTAATCGTACCGCGGAGGCTGCCATAGAGTTAGCTACGGCTATTGGTGGTGAAGCCATTTCATTTTGTGGGGTGGAGTCTGCGCTGCGTGAAGTCGATGTAGCATTTTGCTGCACGGGTGCACCACATTATGTCCTTTCGCGCTGCGATCTGGCGCCGATCGTTGTTCAGCAACCTGAACGCTTGCTGTTATTGATTGACGTTTCAGTACCTCGCAACATCGATCCTGATGTTCGCGCTCTAACTGGTATCAAGCTTTTCGATATAGACGATCTTTCCACCATCGCGGAAAGACACCGCGCAAGAAGAGTCGGCTTATTAGGGAAAGTCGAGGAGATCTTGGCCCAAGAGCTAGCTCACTTCGATACTTATCTGCGATCCTATGCGGCAGCCCCTACGATTACCAGTTTGCGGCAGAAAATAGAAGTTTTGCGTGCGGTAGAATTTCAACGCTTCCGCGATCGCATGGGCAATGCTTTTTCTGAAGAACAATTGGTAGCTATCGAGGCTCTGACACGCTCACTGGCAAATAAGTTCTTGCACGAGCCGACCATCGGTCTAAAGAATACCAGCGGGGCCAGCTATGATCTTTGCGCTACCGCTATCCGGGAGTTGTTCAATTTGCCAGCGCTGGAAGCTGCTCGCGTGAATCTCAAAGGCATCAAGACTGAAAGTTTGCTAGCAAGCGGTTAGCTTGACCAGGTAACCGTCGGTGGTGAATATTGCTTGTCGAATCTTGATATAGAGGTTAAGATCCGATCAAGCAATATTTAAGGCTTTGCGGTTGGGGGAACCAGCAAATAGCAACGCTTCGTCCTTATTAAAGAAAAGGATCCGACGACGGAACTGTCGAAAGAATAGCATCAAGATTTTGGAGGAATGCATGAAATTATTACGCATCACGGTCGGCGCGGTGGCTGTCGCCGGTTTATTGGCAGTTGTCGGCTGTCCGATTGCTGGCTTACCACCGGGGTTGGGTGGTCCGACTCCGGTGCCGACGGCTTTTCCTGGTTTTCCCAACACTGCCAAGCTAACCGGGCGTTTCACCTTTGAGGGAAAGGCACCACCACAGGAAGCTGGCAAAGCGCTTCCGGCAGCGCAATACAAACCAGCCGGCGTGGCTAATATTAGAGGCACCGAAAAAGCAACGGTCGATCAAGGTGGCCACTTCTACTTTACCAGCGGCGATATCAAGAGTGGTTCTGAATATCAGATCATCTGGGACGACGGCGGCCAGACCGTGGTAGACCAAGTTAACACTATCGGTCTGTATGTTTCTGATAGCGTGACATCCCCGCCCACTGGCTTCAGCACGCCGCAAGTCACGCTGGATCTGAAATGGGAACCGGATCCGAAACCCGTTCCCAATGGCACTTTTGCCGGTAGTTTTACTTTCGCGATAATTCCGCAACTATCCGCCGATTATCAGATTTCTGTATTCAAAGAGGTAAGCGGGTCCAAGAAGGCGGTATGGAGTTCTACGCCTGGACAAGCGACTACTGTTACCTGGGACAAGAGTAGCCAAGGTGATTTCGCGGGTCAAACCATGAGCCCTGGTGACTATTTCTTCCAGATCAAATTCACCAGCAAAGGAACTACTTTCGGAAGTAAGTTTTTCTTTGGCTCTACGAAGTATATCCCTTTCAAGATATAATTTTTGGTAATTGATTCAGTCATACCAAGCCGGTCGGGTAAGCTAGCTTACCCGACCGGAATTTTTAATTGGACAAGGAAGGTAACGCTGGTGGTGATGGTTGGATATCATTTAGCGGAATGCGTTCGGTCACTTTGATTTTTTCGGTCATCTTGCTGTAGATACCGCGAATCTCGTAGCGTATGGAGCGATCTCCAGGAGACCAATAAGTTTCGCTGGCCTGGAAATTATATACGCCCACTACCGGGGTAGGCATAATTTTGGAAACATTAACTTTGACGACCTGATACGGAGT
>JACQUT010000262.1 GCA_016267585.1 Cyanobacteria bacterium NC_groundwater_1444_Ag_S-0.65um_54_12 | reverse complement strand
GGTCAAACCTCCATGATTTCAGCTTCTTTGACGGCTAGCGCCCTTTCGATTTCGCCATTATAGCGATCTGTAGCTTTCTGAAGCTCGGCTTGCAAGTGTTTGCTCTCGTCCTGGGCGAGTTCTCCTTTTTTCTCCAGAGCCTTCAGTTTCTCTATTTCGTCACGCCGCACATTACGTATCGCTACTTTTCCTTCTTCGGCTTCTTTTTTGGCCAGTTTTACGAGTTCCTTGCGTCGCTCCTCGGTAGGTAGCGGAAAGACCAGGCGAATAACTTGTCCATCGTTACTGGGATTAAGGCCCAGATCAGATTTCTGAATCGCTTTTTCGATGGCAGCAAGAGCCAATTTATCGTAAGGCGTCAAAAGCAAAGTGCGCACATCTGGCAAACTTACGCTGGCAATTTGCTTGATTGGCGTAGGAGTACCGTAGTAATCAGCCTCTATACGGTCCAACAATGCTGCAGAGGCACGTCCAGTTCGGATAGCGGCATGCTCTTCCAGTACTTTTTCGACAGCTTTCTTCATTTTATGATCAGCTTCTTCGAGCACTTTGGCAGGCGTAATCTTGCTGATCGCCGTAGCAACCTTCTTATCATCTTTCCCCATGCGAAACCTCTCCCGTAACGATTGTACCGATCGGCTCACCGCGTACCACTCTAACTATGTTTCCGGCTAGCGATAGATCGAATACCACAATAGGGATAGCGGTATCTTTACAAAGTGATATAGCCGTAGCATCCATCACTTTCAGATCTAGATTGAGCACCTTGCGATAAGTCAGCTCTCGATACTTGACAGCATTGGGATTTTTTAGCGGATCAGAGTCATAGACGCCATCTACCTTGGTGGCTTTCAATATTACCTCTGCTCCGATCTCGGCGGCTCGCAGGGATGCCGCGGTATCCGTGGTAAAGTATGGACTACCGGTTCCTGCAGCAAAGATAACCACCCTGCCTTTCTCGAGGTGTCGAATAGCTCGGCGCCTGATAAATGGCTCTGTTACCTCATTCATGGTAATAGCACTCTGTACTCGCGTTTTGATCCCCAGGTGTTCAAGCCCATCTTGCAGAGCCAAACTGTTCATGACAGTAGCCAGCATACCCATGTTGTCAGCAGTCGGACGATCCATTCCGGCCGCGGCCGCTGCCAATCCACGAAAAATATTTCCTCCGCCTACCACCATGGCAACTTCCACGCCGGCAGAATTCAGAGTAGCTACTTCGTTAGAAATTTGCCCGACGATTAGCGGATCGATCCCGAAAGAACGCCCGCCCATTAACGCTTCTCCTGAGAGCTTTAACAAGATCCTGCGATAACAATAACCTTCAGGTAGCGAATGCGATTTAACTAGCGGGCCAGTACTTTGCACCTTAATGTTCAATCTGCTTTGCGACCTCTGCAGCAAAATCAGCACTGCGGCGCTCCAGACCCTCACCCAGTTGGTAACGAATGAAACGCCTGATTTCGATCTTCTCCCCTAATTTAGTGGTTTTTTGCGTAATTAAGTCTAAAACTGTACTGTTAGGGTCTTTTACGAAGGGTTGTTCCAAGAGGCAGACTTCCTCGAAAAATTTGTTAAGGCGGCCCTCGACAATTTTTTCGCGAACCGGAGCTGGCTTGTTTTGAAGATCTTCAGCTGCAGCCAGGATCTCTTTCTCTTTGTTCGTGACCTCAACTGGAACGTCTTCGCGTTTTATCCAGCGGGGAGCGGTAGCAGCAATGTGCATGGCTATTACTTTCACCAGCTCCTGGAACTCCGGACTACGTCCCACAAAATCGGTTTCACAGTTAACCTCGACCAGTACCCCAATTTTTCCACCCAGGTGCACATAAGAACCCACTGCGCCCTCAGAAGCAATGCGCGAAGCTAATTTAGCCCCTTTAGCGATACCACGTTTTCTCAGCTCTTCGACTGCTTTGGCCAGATCTCCACTAGTCTCGACTAGCGCCTTTTTGCATTCCATCATTCCAGCACCAGTCAACTCTCGCAGCTCTTTGACTAATGCAGCTGAAACCTCTTTCACTTCGGGTGCCACCTTGCTATCTCCTCTTTACTTTACGCTGCGCAACCGGCGTCTCCTTGTATCCCTTTGGGCCGCCTCTCGCACCCCACCTCGCAGGCTCGGCGGGGACCCCGCGGCGCGGTCGCTACGCTGCGCAACCGGCGTCTCCTTGCTATAGCACTTGAACCGCTGTCGCTGCTCCTTCGTCCACGGCTTCAGCCAAAGCGATTTCTGGCGCTAACATGGTAGTTATTGGCTTTTCTACTGTATGTTGCTCACCTTGGCGACCCTCTATCACGGCATCTGCCATTTTTTGCGTAATAAGTTTAACCGAACGAATAGCATCGTCGTTTGCGGGAATGATCCAGTCAATTTCATCAGGATCGCAATTCGTGTCCGCTATGGCGACGACGGGAATATTTAATTTACGAGCTTCGCGCACTGCGATGTGCTCTTTTTTCGTGTCTATTACGTAAATTATATCAGGGCGTCGCTGCAGCCCCTTGATACCGCCCAGCAGCTTTTCTAGTTTGCCGATCTCCTTTTCCCTCAGAATAACTTCTTTTTTTGGAAGTCGCTCGAAGGTTCCGTCGGCTCGCATGGCTTCTAGCTCACGAAGACGAGCCAAACGCTTTTCGATGGTTAACCAATTTGTCAACATCCCACCTAGCCAGCGTTGATTGACATAGTACATATCACAACGCATGGCCTCCTCGCTCACAACATCTTGGGCCTGTTTTTTTGTACCGACAAAAATTATTTGTTTGCCGGCTGCTATTTGATCTCGTACGAAATAATAAGCCTGATCCAGTTTTCGCGAAGTTTTCTGCAAATCGATGATATAAATCCCGTTACGTTCACCGAAGATATAAGGACGCATCTTCGGATTCCAACGCCGGGTCTGGTGACCAAAATGGACCCCTGCTTCCAGTAGAGCCTTCATTGGGACGACCGGCATAAATTGAAACTTGCCTCTCTACAATCACCTCACGAAATTTTTCGAAAGGCTACAAGCGTCATCCTCCGCTGCCTTCACCCCCCCAGAGGCCCACTTGCTTGTTGATCGGGCGGGCGCCCCCCTAGGAATCCGGCAGCGTGTGTATTACTCTATTTTAGCGAAAATGCGCCAAAATATCGTTTGGATTTTATCATGCCACTCCCATACCGGCAAGGGAGCACTCGAGCCTGTATGCTCGGCAAAGAGCCGTTTGTTGAACTCTAAGCTTGGAAAGGATTTGGAAAATGCCAGTAGTTCAAACCGTTATCTTCGAGAGTGTGGAAGTCGACGTTACTAGTAACAAGCAGTTGTTTATTCATCCTATTCACCGCGTGATAGCTGAAGAATTTCCCGCTAACGTCAGCCTTGCTGTTCTTAGCTGCTGTTACGATCTTAAACCTGGCCAATATAGCTGCCATCATGCCCTGTTGTCCCCCGACAAGAAGAAAACGCTCATCGATTTCAACCATGAGGCTGTCAAGCTAGAAGTTGAGGGTGGCGGTATGGGTTTTAGAACAACTTTTGAGGAAGTTCTGATCGAAGGCCCCGGTAAGTACTGGATCAAAGTAGATATTAGCGGTGGGTTACGTGGCGATGACGTATTACTGCGAGTGGAGGAACGGAAGAAGGGAGCTCCTCGTCTTAATATGAGAGCTTGAATAATTCAATAATTGCGCCCAATAAACTTAACCAAGGCGTGCGTAGATCTACTGCCACATAATGCTATTCTGGTAGAGACAGGTCGAGCGTGCGGAGAATCACGGTCTAGCTATACATAAATTGTAAGATGCTGGTAGTGGTTCTGTTACCGTAGGATTCCCATTCTTTTATTGAATAAGCAGGAGGACACCGATCGTGGACAGGTTGCTCATCGAGGGAGGTGAGCCTCTCGTTGGAACGATCCCGATCAGTGGCGCCAAGAATGCCGCTTTGGCTATATTGGCAGGTTCACTTCTGGCCACCGAAGAATGTTTGATCAGCAACGTTCCGCGTTTATTGGATGTCCAGGTCATGCTGGAAGTACTGGCCACTTTGGGGGTAAAGGTGCAGGATTCAGCTGGATCAGTGGTAATTGATGCAGCGAATCTGACGGACTATTCAACACCTTATCAATTAGTCACCAAGATGCGCGCAGCTTTTTTTGTACTCGGCCCCGTTTTGGCGCGCGCTGGCCAAGCACGTATCCCTTTACCTGGTGGTTGTGCCATCGGTTCACGACCGGTAGATCTTCATTTGAAGGGTTTGCGAAGCCTGGGTGCCAGAGTAGCTATCGAGCATGGCTTTGTAGAGGCTGCCGCTGACCAATTGGTAGGGGCGCCTATTTACCTGGATTACCCGTCGGTAGGTGCTACCGAGACCATCATGATGGCTGCTGCGCTTGCGGAAGGAACGACTACGCTAGACAATTGTGCGCAAGAGCCGGAAATAGTAGATCTGGCAAATTTCTTGATCAAGCTAGGTGCCAAAATTCAAGGCGCCGGTACCGAGCAGATAGTGATCGAGGGTGTTGCCAAGCTAGGCGGTTGCGCTCACAAGTGTATTCCGGATCGCGTCGAAGCTGGCACTTATCTAATTGCGGGGGCTATGACTGGTGGCGATTTACTGATAACCGGCATGCGACCCGATCACATGACATCTCTGGTCAGCAAGCTCCAAGAAATCGGGGTGTCAGTGTCGTTAGCGGATGAAGATGTGATGACAGTTCGTGCCGACAAACCCCTGTTACGTCCGGTTGATGTCAGAACCATGCCGTATCCGGCCTTCCCTACTGATTTACAAGCGCAAGTTATGGCACTGTTGTCCCTCATCCCCGGAACATCGGTTATTACTGAAAGGTTTTCGAGAATCGTTTTTTGCATGTAGATGAGTTACAGCGAATGGGAGCCCAGATCAAGACAGAAGGGAACTGTGCTGTGATCCAGGGCGTTGCCGAGTTATCTGGAGCTCCAGTGCATGCAACTGATTTACGCGCCGGAGCTGCGCTGGTGCTAGCAGGTTTGGCGGCCCATGGACAAACGGTAGTAACTGGTGTCCATCATATCGACCGGGGCTACGAGAACTTTGAGCAAAAGCTCAGGAACGTGGGTGCGCGTATCAAGCGTTCTGGAGTAGCGGAACCTGCGTTGGTTTAGCGCGCTAATTTTTCTCTATCTGGTATGGCAAGCGTTCACTAGCGTGCCAGCCGCGGCTGACACCGAACAGCAGCCGCAACTGAGCGGTATGGATGCTTCTAGCAGCCCTGCCACCTTGCTTTTACAATTACACGGCCCTGCTCTTGCCACATTGCAGCTGGAACCTCAAGAGACAGAAATGATCATGCGCTTGCCTGGCGTAATTGTCGTTCCTGCCTTGTCTGGCGAACTATCAACCGGTGATCCGCTCTTGCCACGCGCCTTGCTGCAAAGTGACTCTCGGGGTGCGGTAATCCGCTTGCCATGGGAATATCGGTTGCCGGTGCATTACCAGCGCTCTGCGACCGGCCTCGAGGTAACCTTCGAAAAGCTTTTTTTCGAAGAGACTGGCTGCCAGCTGGCTCCCGGGATACGGATACGTGAGTTTCGACGGGGTACGTTGGAAGGTGTCATCAAGGCTTGGGCTTTTTTGGTGAATCCTGATCTGGCAGAAGTCAGGCCAGTTCAAGCACGGCGAGCTGACATGGCGCAACCTGATCTCGAGACAGTCAGTGAGATGGCACGGAGTGTACGAGCCACGGCAGCGCTGAACGGCGGCTTCTTCAGTCCTCGAGATCGCATCCCTTTAGGTCTGCTATTCATTGATGGTGAGCTCATAGCCGGTCCACTATATCGTCGCTCTGCTATCAATCTCACGGCTGGGCAAATCAACATCGATCGGCCACAGGTATTGCCATGGATTCAGCTTCCCGGTGGCGAGAGCGCGGAGGTGGATCTCATGAATCTACCGCCGCAAGAAGGCTCCTTGGGTCTCTATACTACGACTTGGGGCGCCCGTACTGGCACGGTTGCTCGACAATCTTCCTATGAAGTGGCCGTTGCCGATAACGGCACAGTGTTAGGAGTAGGAGTCGCTGATCTAGGAATACCTTACGGTGGCTACGTATTATCAGCTAGCGGATCGCGAGGGCGTTGGTTGGCAAGCCGCCTCAAAAGAGGCGATAGGCTAAAAATACACCATGGTATCGACGAGTTCTGGGAAGGATCGACCCAGGCGTTGGGAGGGGGGCCATTACTGGTCAGGGATGGCGTGGTGCAGGTAGCGCAAGATGAACGTTTCCGACCTGATGTAATGCTAGGCAAGGCAGCACGTACCGCTATTGGTATAGCTTCTGATGGCACTATTATTTTGCTAGGAGTCGCCGGCCCGCTTCGTGGTTACAGCAGTGGAATCTCGTTAATAGATCTTGCGGCATGGCTAGTGGAACTAGGGGCACAAGCAGCTCTGAATCTGGATGGCGGCAGCTCGACCACTATTTGGGCAGCAGGCGCAATTCTTAATCGGCCAGCTAACCAATGGGAACGTCCAGTGGCCAGCGCGTTGGCAATCATTCCACACCAGCGGGCCCTGGCGCCACCGCAGGCCCGGCTCGATAATCAATAAACGCTGCTGCGCTGGGGGGGGACTAGATAGAAAGCTGGCGCAACCTCAGGGCATTGCCTATTACCGATACCGAACTGAGGCTCATCGCCAGGGCGGCAATGATGGGTGACAGCAGCAAACCACTGACTGGATAGAGCACGCCAGCCGCAACCGGCACACCGATAGTGTTGTAGATGAAGGCGAAGAACAGGTTCTGCCGAATGTTGCGCATCGTGGCACGGCTCAAACGCACGGCGCGAACGATTCCACGGAGGTCTCCCTTGACCAGTGTCACGCCGGCGCTCTCTATAGCCACGTCGGTACCAGTTCCCATAGCGATGCCAACATGCGCTTGGGCCAGGGCTGGAGCGTCATTGACTCCATCACCTGCCATTGCTACCACGCGACCAGCTTCCTGTAGCTGCTTTACTATGCGAACTTTTTCCGCTGGTAAAATCTCGGCGATAAACTCGTCAATCTCCAAATAGTGAGCTACTGCTTGCGCAGTCACTCGGTTGTCGCCCGTAAGCATTATCACATGTATGCCAGTAGAGCGAAGCATGCGCAATGCCTCCACTGTCGTTGCCTTGATCGTATCGGCTACACCGATCATGCCAGCTAAACGCCCTGCCCTGGACACAAACACCACGGTCTGGCCTTGCTGGCGTAGCTGTTCGGCATGCGTTGCGAAATAGTCTTGAGATCTCTGGGACGCCAGCAGATTGATATTGCCTAGCGCGATTTCTTCCCCGTCAATGCGTCCCAACACACCTTTGCCGGCGATCGAACGGAAATCGCTGACCTTGGAGAGCGCAAGTTTCCGCTCGGTAGCCCCGCTCACGATCGCAGTTGCCAATGGGTGCTCGCTGCCTCGCTCCAGGCTGGCGGCCAGGCACAGCAATTGATTTTCAGTGATTCCAGCGGCGGGAATCACCGATACCAGCCGCGGTTTACCTTCAGTAAGCGTGCCGGTTTTGTCGACGACCAGCGTGTCAACTCGGTGTAGGGTCTCTAGCGCCTCTCCGCTCTTGATCAGCACGCCAAACATTGCGCCGTGACCGATACCTACCATTAACGACATCGGTGTCGCCAAGCCCAGTGCGCATGGGCAAGCGATGATCAGAACAGCCACGGCGTTCACCAGAGCATGTGCCATCCGTGGTTCAGGACCGATCGCCCCCCATACCAGGAAGGTAACGATCGCCACAGTTATCACCGCAGGCACGAACCAGGCAGCAACCTGGTCTGCCAGGCGCTGTATCGGTGCGCGGCTAGCTTGCGCCTCGGCAACCATCCGCACTATTTGTGACAGCATGCTGGCGGATCCGAGGCGATCTGCCTGCATCAGGAAACTGCCCGTCTGATTCACGGTCCCACCAATGACCCGCATTCCTGGTGACTTCAGGACGGGAATAGCTTCTCCCGTGAGCAGCGCTTCGTCGACCGCACTGGCGCCTTCCATCACTATGCCGTCAACCGGAATGCGCTCGCCCGGGCGCACGCGCAGGCGATCGCCAGGCATCACCAGGTCCAGCGAGACATCCGATTCTGAACCATCGACTGCTAGACGCCGTGCCATCTTGGGGGACAGATCGAGCAGGGCGCGGATAGCGCTGCTGGTCTGACCACGCGCCCTTAGCTCTAGCAACTGGCCAACAATGACGAGCAACGTTATAACGGCTGCAACCTCGTAGTAAACTGCCACAGTGCCAGACACCTCCCTGAAAGATCTCGGGAAAATGCCCGGAGCAATGGTAGCCACCACGCTGTCAATGAACGCTACACCTACCCCCAAGGCGATGAGCGAGAACATATTCAGGCTACGGTTGACCACGGAAGCCCACCCACGCTCGAAGAAAAACCATCCAGCCCACAGCACGATTGGTGCGGTTAGCCCGAGTTCAATCCACTGCGCGGTACGCTCGGTAAGCCAGCCTGCCAGTGGTCGGCCAGGCAAATAATCTGCCATGGCGATTGCCACGACCGGTAGGGTTAGCGCTAAAGCAACCCAGAACCTTCTGGTCATGGCAGAAAGCTCACTAGCTTCTGCCATTCCCGGCTTGGCAATCTCAGGAGCGAGCGCCATCCCACAAACAGTGCAGGTGTCCGGTTCGGAGCGCACGATTTCGGGATGCATGGGGCAGATAAAGGTAGCGCTATTTTCTAGCGGCATCAGAGACGTCTCCTTTAAAGCCTTTGGGACGCCTCTGCGCGGTCGCTGCGCTGCGCAACCGGCGTCTCCTTGCTTAAAGCCTATGGGACGCCTCTCGCACCCCCCTCGCAGGCTCGGTGGGGAACCCCCCCGCGGCGCGGGCGCTGCGCTGCGCAACCGGCGTCTCCTCTTTTGAAACCTTTGGGACGCCTCTGCGCGGTCGCTGCGCTGCGCAACCGGCGTCTCCTTGCCTTCCCCTTGAGTTTTTTGTTTAGCTGGGATAGAGTCGGATTCATGGATACTAATTTAATTCGTAGAAAATTATTATGGCGATCTCTGAATATTTTGCTCACTATTTAGCAAAATCAAACCATGACAAGCCGATACAGCGTTGCAGTAAGCATGGTTGTGTTGCTATTGGCGACCGGGATCACTTGCTGGCTAGGGGGAAGTACCGGACGCTGGCTACCGCTGCGGCAAGAATCCACAGCACTGGCCACGATTGGCTCCGCAACTTCAGCCGACCCAGAGACTGATACTGAGCAAATCCCACCAGAAGTTTACCTATCGCCAGAACAGCAAGTCCTGGCTAACGTCAAAGTGGCGCAAGTGCGACGCCGAGACCTGAGCGGTTCGCTGCGAGCTGCTGGCAAGGTAGTTTACGATGAAACCCGGCTATCCCGTATCGCGGCGCGGGTTGATGGACGTCTCGATCACCTGATTGGCAATGCCATTGGCGATACCATCAACCAGGGACAGCTAGTCGGAGGTATCTTCAGTCCCGATCTCCTGACGGCCGAACAAGAGTTACTGGTGGCGCTGGCTGCCAGGCAGCAAATCAATAGCGACAACTTTGCGGTCTTGTCGAGTACCCAGACCATGCTGGCGGCTGCCCGGCAAAAGCTCAAGCTCTGGGGATTGTCCGATCGCCAGATCAAAGACCTCGAACGTCAAGGGAAGCCCGACGTCGTGGTTCCCATCCATGCACCGCTCGGTGGG
>JACQUT010000255.1 GCA_016267585.1 Cyanobacteria bacterium NC_groundwater_1444_Ag_S-0.65um_54_12 | reverse complement strand
GGCTTTGCGGTATCCGAGCGCGCTAGCAGTCAGCAGCGAGTTAGCGACAGCACTGTGCGGCGATCTGGCTGACGAGCCACAGCCAGCGAGTAGAGCCGCGGTGATGGCAAAGCAAGTGGCCGAGCACAACTTGAATTTACTTATCATTGAATACCTAGCTAGCGAGTTGGTCATCAAACCGGTACAAGCTAGCAAATTCGGTGCTTAGTTGTAAAGATCAAGTGATGATCAGTTCAAGGAAGTCACAAGAAAAGAAAAATTGCCAGCTTTTCTGGCATAAAGCTGTAGTAAAGCTTTTTTGCGGCTTCTTATCTTTCAAAAATCGGCAACAATAGCTCAATTGACCGGAGATTAGTAACCCCAGCCTCGGTGGTAGAATATTATTAACCTGGATTATTAACGGGTACTGCAAGCTGGTCCGTTCGTATGGTGGTCCATTATGGACGAGATCCGGGTCAAGATTGCGGTTACACGAAGGAGGTCCTGTGGCCAAGATTCTAGTCGCCGACGATGATCCCAACATCCGTTTGCTTTTACAAAAGCAGCTCGAATACGAAGGTTATACTGTACTGACGGTTGCCAGCGGACGCGCCGCAATCGATACTGCCAGGCGAGAGCGTCCGGATCTGCTAATTCTCGACCTCATGATGCCAGATATCGATGGTCTGGAAGTGTGCCGCACGGTTCGGCCAGAGCTGGTCATGCCGATCATCATGCTCACCGCCAAAGGGACCGACACTGACAAAGTAGTGGGACTCGCGATCGGTGCTGACGAATACATCACCAAGCCCTTCAGTCTGATCGAGTTGACCGCCCGGGTGAAAGCTAATTTACGCCGGGTTGACCGGTTGAAACGCTCGCTGGTGGAAAGCCATAACCGCTTGCAAATCGACGGTCTGGTGATAGACACTGATCAGCACGTCGTCACGATTGGCGACGAGACGCTGGAGCTGCCCTTCAAAGAATACAGCTTGTTATATCTCCTGGTTTCTAACATCGGTAAAGCCATTAGCCGCGATTCTATTCTCTATCGCGTGTGGGGTGACGATTTCTTTGGCGATGATCGCGTGGTCGACGTTCACATCTGCCGCTTGCGCGAAAAACTGGAGCATTTTCCGGGTTGCCCCATAGTCATCAAGACAGTGCGCGGGGTGGGCTACCGCTGCATGAAGGCAGCGGAAACCACCCAGTTCAAACCGGCTGCCGCAAGCAGCGTGCCCTGTTAGGCAACCGTTCAGGACTTGCGTCTCGTCAAAAAACCGAAAAAAGTAGAACTTTTGGTGGTCGAAGTCAGGTACTCCAGTTCTCCAGCATCTAGCCAGATACCGGAGCAATCCTTACAGCGATCGACTTCGATGTTTTCATGCTGGATTACTTCCAGCTGGCCACCACATTTAGGACAACGCATGTAATGTGACTGACGCTCTTGGTCTTGCGCGGCAATTGCTTGTTGATGGCGCCGTTCTGCTAGCCGGCGCTCTTCTAGTTCTTTGAAGTATCTCTCTTCATGATCGATGGGAGCCATGGCGTTTTTCCTCTTCTTTGACAATAAAGGCTGGCAGGGCCAAGCAAGCGATACGACAATCTTTATGCTAGCATTGCTCAAACTATCAAATATGGTAGTTTGCCTGCTTGTCTGGTGAAAAGCAAGATTGTTCGTCAGTTATGCTATAGTAAAAGCTGAAGGGGTATTATTGTTAGGAGTATTGTTACTATGATCGAAACAAAAGATTTTTCTAATTTACCGGCTCGGGAAGCGCAGCAAGTTCCGGTTGAAAAGTCCCCAAGCAAAAAACTAGAGATCAAGATCCGTCGCATGGAAAAACTGGAGACACCAGCTGGTTCCTATAACAACCGTTCGTATGGCTATTTTGTCTTCACCAGCTAACTATCCTGGCCAGATCAGGTAGTGGGTATACCGATTATCATATGGTTATTCTACAACCATAGCGCGGATACTGACCGGGTACGGCTATCGGTATCGGAAACGGTGTAAGGTCGGCGGAATTTCTCCGCCGATAATTTTTTAGCGGTTTCGGGAGTATGTCAAACAATTTACGACTACCGCGCATCAAGCGGGTCCATAACCCTTTTCGTACCGCCAAGCAACTCATTCGCATCGGTACCTTGCAGGTCGGAGTAAGTGCCGAAATAGAAGACGAAGAGGGACATATCTGGCAATTACTGGGCCTGCTAGATGGCACCAGCACGGTAGCGGAAGTGGTCCAGCAAATGCAGCAAGTCTACCCGGAACTGACAGCAGACAGCATTTGCGCCGGCATCACTTCGTTGATCGAGCAGGGGTTCGTGGAAGACGCAGCGGCCTTGCCACCACCCGAGCTAAGCCCGTCAGAGCTGGCACGTCAAGAGCGCAGCTTGCACTACTACGCCTGGGTGGATACCGAGCCTAGATCCTCGCCCTACGAGACGCTCTTACGCCTCAAACGCTCGCGGGTCACGTTGCTGGGCTTGGGCGGAGCCGGTTCTGCTCTGGCGGCGAGCCTGGTAGCAGCTGGCATAGGTGAGCTACATTGCGTGGATTTTGATGTCATTCAGGTTTCCAACCTCAATCGCCAGCTTTTGTATACCTCAGCTGACATTGGCCGCTCGAAAGTAGCAGTAGCAATCGAGCGCCTGCAACAACTAAATCCCCAGGTGCTGGTAACGGGCCAAGAGCTGCAAATCGGTTCTTGCTCCGATCTGATTCCGCTAATGCAGCAACGCGAACTCTTCGTGCTCTGCGCCGATACCCCGATAGAGCAAATCCAGCGCTGGGTCAACGAAGCGGCGCTAAGTACCAGGACTCCCTGGCTGCTCTGTGGTTATGCCGGTCCCATGTTACTGTGCGGGCTTTATTTACCCTACGTATCGCCTTGTGTCAGCTGCTTCGAGCGCCATGAAGCAGCGAAGTGGGAGCAGCAGGCACCTGCTGGTATCGAGCGTTTACATGACGAGCCGCCGCTAAATGCCGTCATAGCCCCTTCGGCAAATCTGAGCGGGCATTTCGGGGCGCTGGAAGCGATTTACTACCTGGCGGGACTGAAGCCACAGACCATTGGCCGCATCTTCCATTGGAATCTCATGCTTTACGATCATGTTTATTATGTAGAAGTTCCGCGTCTGCCAGATTGCCCGGCTTGCGGCGAAAATAGCCCATGGCGACATTCCATGATGGATCCGCCGGAGCTTGATTGCAAAGTATGAGCCAGTATCCCACTAGTATAGCCTCGGAAGCCAGGCTGCAATTACATGCTCTTAACATCCGCTGCGAGGACGGGGAATATATTGTGGGACGTCCGGATATCGGCGAGTTTATTGGTTTGCCGCCGGTCGGAGTCCGTATCATCGAACTTATCAGCCAGGGTGCTACGCCGCGCCTGGCCGAAGAACAGCTAGCGGCCGAGTGCGGAGAGGTCATCGATGTGACCGCGTTTATAGAACAGTTGCTGGAGGTAGGTTTTATCGCAGCCGTCGATGGCCGTTCTGTTGCAGAAAAAGCTAGCAAGCCGCCTAATTTGGTCTGGCTTCGCCCGGGACACGTGCAGTGGCTCTTTGGAATTCCAGCCAAAGTAGTTTACGCGACACTGGTGAGCGCCGCGCTGGTCACGCTGGTGCTACGGCCCGGGCTATTGCCTGGCTATCAGGACTTTTTTTGGTCGACCACATTGCTCTGGGTAATGCTGTTCAACAGTGCAATCTTTTACGGGATGATAGCCTTACATGAACTCGCGCATCTGATAGCAGCGCGTTCTTATGGGGTGCCGGCCTGGATTGGCCTGGGCACCAGGCTGGCTAACCTGGTCGTGCAGACGGATGTCACCGGGTTGTGGTCATGCCCGCGCTATCAGCGCTACCGCGTATATTTGGCCGGCATGGCGACCGATTTGCTGTTAGCGGCAATGGCGCTGCTCGCTATAGCCTGGCTCCCCCTGCCAGCCTTGCTGGCGAGTTTGTTGCAGGTGGTCCTGCTCTGTGGTTTCTTGCTTGTCATGTTCCAGGTACAGGTTTTCATGCGCACGGACCTCTATTTCGTGCTCATGGATCTCTTGCGCTGCCACAACCTGCATCCCGAATCGCTCGGCTATCTACGCTACTTGGCAAAAAGGCTGGTCACTCATCAGAAACTCACCCGTTTCGTTCAATGGCGTCGGCGCAGCCAACAGTCACCCAGTCCGCTCGCCGCTTTGGCGGTGGGCGATCGCCGGAAAATCCAGCTCTTTTCCCTACTCGTTCTGGTGGGCTCAGCCGTGTCCCTCGGAATTTTCTTCCGGTATGGCATACCTACCATCCTGAGTTTGCTCTGGCAGGCCGGCAACAATACCTGGCAGGGGTGGCTAGCGCACAATTACCGGTTGCTGGCAGACGGCTCGGTGACCTTGATGATTCAGGGCGTGATCGAGATATTATTTGTCCGGACGCTCTGGCGCGATCTTTGGCCCCGCCTGGCAAAATGGCGGTCGGCCCGAAAAGCCGAAACTGAATTTGACAACTCTCACAATTCGTGAGGCTCAAGACCCCGGCAGCTTTGCCGAAGGAAATCTGGGGATGGTTCGGAAACCTCCTGACCGGTAGTCGCAAGGATGCACGTTCAGACAAGCGGAGACCGCTAAGATGTCTTGCTCAGCAACAGGCGATCACGAACACTCCTTGCTAGCCCATGTCCCGGTTTGCTTGAATGCCGCAATTGAACGACTGGCTACTAACACTACCGCCGACGAACGCTGGTACCGTCTCGTCTCCTCGGTGGATGAGCTGGCAAATGTGCTGCGGGAAATCGACGAGGGAAACTTCTAAGTATAATCAAGGTCGAATATTCAGTATGCGTATCCGATTACTGGTGAAATCCGAAAAATAAAGCGGGAAATCTTCCGCTCCGACCAGCGCTAAACTTTGCGGCCAGATGATCGCGGTAGCTGGATCGGCAGTCGCCGAGCAAGTAGCCTTGGCATGGAGCCCGGTCACGCCGTCCCAGACAAGAATCCGATTGCTTGACGTATCGGCGATCAATAGATGCTTGGTTGCCGGGTTAAAAGTGATCCCTCCCGGGTGGTCGAGATCTTTGGCCACGACCGTCGCCGTGAAGGTTGGCACAGCATTGAGGTCTCCGTCGATGCGAACAACTTGACCATTATTAGTATCGGTAAAGTAAACAGCCCGGTTAGCTTGATCGACTGCCACCGCTAGCGGAGCATCGATGCTGGTATCAGGATTATCCACGATACCCTTTTGTAAATCATTACCGGCCTTGCCATTACCT
>JACQUT010000254.1 GCA_016267585.1 Cyanobacteria bacterium NC_groundwater_1444_Ag_S-0.65um_54_12 | reverse complement strand
TTCAGAAACTCTCGGCGGCTAGCTGCCCATACATAGAGATAGTGGAAGATCAGTTTCTAAGCAGTGGGAAAGTTCACAAAGCGTATCCGTCGGGAGGATCGTGACAACCATGAGCAAAATCGAAGAAAATGTATACATCAACGTGCAGCGGGGAGCTACGCTCAGTGGACTCGCCAAAGCGTATCGCGTCAGGATGGATGACATAACCCGGCTTGACGGAACGCCGGCAAGCAAGGGAAGGTTGTTGGCTGGTGACAAATTGATCATCCACCGCAATAAAGAACCACAGCGCGTCGACATGCTGGTCAAATTATTGGCGGACGTGATGGCAGCGAGAGAAACAGCCGATCTGGCACGCAAGGAAATCGAAGCAGCCAAACATGATCGAGAAGCAGAATTAGCGCGGCAAGAAGCACTGCAGGCAGCCGCTACCGACTTTAACGGCGCCATCCGGAATGCGCGTGCCCGGTTGGTCAAGGCGGAAGCGGCAGATTGCACACTGGCCGAACGAGAGCAAGTTAACGGCGAATTATCAGATCTCATAGCAGCAGCCGAGTCAGGTATCACCAATCTTGACGAGGTGGATCAGTTGCCAGCTCAAGATCAGATCGCTGACCTGAAATCTCGCCATGACAAGCTAGTGAATTTGGTCGACCAGGAACAGCGAAAGCTCTCTGGGCTAGACCAGCAGTTCACTACTGATAGAGAAGCTCTGAATTCAGTGACAGCCAATCCCCAAGATACTGAAAAGCTAGGAGTTACCCTCAAATCGCTGTATGCCAAGTACCAAGACGCTGAAAATAGTCTCGCGGGATTATCGCCAGATACGCGCCAAACTCTGGCAGGTAAGCTAGAGCAATTCAAGGCGGATCTTTATCATGCCATTGTGCAATATTCTGACGTATCACAGGTAGATCGGTATGACAATAGCTATTTCTTTGGTCGGCCAGGCCCCAAGATGAAGAAGCACCTGGCTGCCATGGAGCAATGGTTGGCCAGCCCGGCTGGCCCGGTATTGGGTGAGCAGCGTCGTGCCGTGCTAGAGCATCTGAGCGGCATGGACCAAGCGGTGCGGAACTTCAAGGATCTCATGGCGCAGGCAGCGGCCAAGGCTGTATACGATGCCATCTCGGCTAAAGCTTTCGAACGCCTGGCAAGCAAGTGAGTTCAGCTTTTCGGCAATTTTGACCATTCTTGGGCGATGCTGAGCGATCGCCCAGTCCCCCCCTGGCGTACCGTTTGCAGCTCGGCCACGATAGATAGAGCCACTGCCGCTGGCGATTTGGTCTTGCCTAGATCGAGACCGATGGGTGAGTGAAAGCGCGGAAGAATTCGCGCCAGATCCAGGCCTTCTCGTTGTAATTCCTTGAGGATCTGCCAGGTCTTGCGTTTGCTCGAGATCATGCCGATCAGGCGACAGGGCAGGTCTTGCAATGCGGCAGCTCGCAGTGCGGCAGTGTCTTGATCGCGAGTTCCGATCACGACGAAACTGTCAGTATCCCAGGTAATTTGCGCGAAGGCAGCAGCCGGTGACAGCTGAAGGAACTGACAATCCGGAAAATTCTCCGCGTTAGCCCAGTCGCCGCGATCGTCGATCACGACGCCACGAAAGCCCAGCTCGCGTGCCAAGCGCCAGACCTGGATGTTGACATGGCCACCACCTACTAGCACGAGTAATGCAGCAGTGGCGAAGATCTCGATGAAAACCTCGGCGGTGCCGCCGCAGAGCATGCCGATACCACCGGCTTGAGCTTCGGTAAGCGTCCAGGTGTACAGTCTACTTTCGCGTTGCCCTATTGCAGCAACACACTGTCGTATTGCTGCATACTCGAACGCACCACCACCGATGGTGCCTGCCAGTAGCTTACCTGCGGGGTCTACTAACATCTTGGCTCCGACCGCGTTAGGTATGGAACCGGTAGTACGGACGATAGTGGCGAGCGCGCAAGGCAAATTGGCTTGCAGGCGATCGCAGAGGGCAGTGATGATGCCTTTCATAGGTAGTCATCATACCTTATGGTTCTCCTTATGCAGTTTCCACCCGTCAGTGGGCGAGAAGTTTTTGCTATTTAGATCGGAATTTTACTGACACATGCTAGGATGACATGAGGCAATGGCGCCCAGGCGAGGTCATCGTAACTGCTCGCCAGAAAGCAACCCTGGTGTGCAGTTACAAATAGCAGAAAGGAGCATGCGGTAGCCATGGCAATCATGTCAGAAAAGACGGTGGCCAGTGCGTACGAGGTTCTGAAAAAGGCCGAAAGTGAGGATGTCCGGTTCGTCAACCTGCAATTTACCGATATCTTGGGCGTAGTGAAAAGCGTCACGATTCCCATCAGCCAATTCTCTGACTGCATAGAACACGGCAAATGGTTTGACGGTTCATCGATTGAAGGCTTTGTTCGCATTGCCGAGAGTGATATGTACTTGTTGCCCGATCTCTCCACTTTTCGCGTAATTCCCTGGGAACAAGGCGAGGGACATACTTTAGCGCGCGTGATTTGCTGGGTTTACACTCCAGATGGCGAAAAATTCGCGGGCGATCCCAGAGGCGCTCTCGATCGCGTTTTGCAAGAGGCCCGTTCACTTGGCTACGATTTCAATACCGGACCCGAGCTAGAATTTTTCCTCTTTCGGATCACTAACGGCAATGGCCGGCTCGAGCCCTTGCCACATGATATGGCTGGCTACTTCGATCTTACGACCGATCAAGCCAGTGAAATTCGTAAGGACATGGTAAACGCGCTCGAAGCCATGGGTATCCGGGTAGAGACCAGTCACCACGAAGTGGCAGTAGGGCAGCATGAGATCGATTTCCAGTACGACAATGCCTTGCGCACCGCCGATAATGCCGTGACTTTTCGCTATACTCTGAAGGCGATCGCCCAGCGCCATGGTTTGCACTGTACCTTCATGCCCAAGCCGATTTTCGGCGTGAACGGCAGTGGAATGCATACTCATATGAGCTTGTTCAAGGATGGTAGCAATGCCATGTTTGACGACAACGATCCCTATGGCCTTTCCGGGGCGGCTCGCCATTTCATCGCCGGTATCTTGCAGCATGCCAGGGGTATGTGCGCAGTACTGGCGCCCACGGTAAATAGCTACAAGCGCCTGGTTCCTGGTTACGAAGCTCCGGTCTACCTTTCTTGGGCCAGGCAAAATCGTTCGGCACTCGTGCGCGTACCCCGCATTTCACGTGGTCAACCCAATGCCACTCGTATCGAGCTGCGCTGTCCGGATCCTTCTTGCAATCCCTATCTGGCCTTCGCGGTCATGCTCCAGGCTGGACTGGATGGCATAAAGAATGAGTTGGCTCCGCCGGAACCGGTAGAAGAGAACATTTACCACATGGAAGAGTCAGAGCGGCAAAGACGTAACCTCAACTCCCTGCCCGGCAGCCTGGGCGAAGCTTTATCAGAAATGAAAGCAGATCCCTTGGTACGCGAAGCTCTCGGCGATCATATCTTCGAGCGCTTCATCGACGCCAAGCTACAAGAATGGGACGAGTTCCGCATGCAGGTCACGCCCTGGGAAATCGAGCGTTATCTGCCCATCTTCTAGATCGCGACGGTTGGCCGATGACCGGATCCGTGGCCGCTACCGGCAACCGACCCCGGATCCGGACCCGGCAGCAACGGCTGCCGCGGTTTGCGGCCTTGGCAGCGGTGGTATCAGGTCGGTACGGATCCCAGCTATCGGCAGTGGTGTCGTACCGGGTCGCGTTACTTGACAGAGATCGCCCGATGCTTGACGTACTTGTCCAGAAATTCGGCAGTAGCCGTGAAGCTCTTTATGCGGTTCGCCAGCTTCGCCACGCCGTGTCCCTCGTCCTCGAAAAGCAAGTATTCCACCGGGTGGCCGCGATCGCGTAGCGCTTGCACGATGCTGTCGGCTTCACTCTTGGGTACTCGAGGATCGTTAGCGCCCTGTATGACCAGCAGTGGTGCACTGATCTTATCAACTTGATTGAGCGGCGAGATGGTGCCGAGGAAATCACGATCGTGGGTCAGGCTGCCATATTCGGCTTCGCGCAGGGCACGGCGCCATGGTCCAGTATTCTCCAAAAAGCTCACCAGGTTGGACATTCCCACGGAGTCCACGCCAGCCGCCCAAAGATCTGGCAACATCGTCAGAGCAGCCAAAGTCATGTACCCGCCGTAACTGCCGCCCATGATGGCGATTTTGGTCGGATCGACATAACCTGAATTTTTTAGATAACGCGCTGCGTACTCCACGTCTCTTATGGCGTCCCGGCGCTTACGTCCGTCATCCAGGTGAGTGTAACTCTTGCCGTAACCGATGCTGCCCCGAATGTTAGGTGCAAAAATCGCATAACCTCGGCTCAAATAGTACTGAAAAGAACTGGCGAAATCGGGCCGTTCCTGTCCTTCGGGGCCGCCGTGAATAAAGACCACCACGGGTAACCGAGCATTGTTGGCAGCACCCTTGGGAAGGTAGACGAAGGCCGGGATTTCCCGATTATCGAACGAGCGATAGCGGACCAGCTGGGGAAAGGCAAAAGAGGTGCGGGGAATTCCCGCCAGCGTGCTCCGCGTCACTTGCTGGCAAGTTTCTGCTGCCAGATCCAGTTGCCAGATATCAGAATTGTGTGCTGGGCCGCTGAAAGTGAAAAGCAAATAACGGGAATCTGGAGACCAATCCAGATTACTCAGTACCCCGGAGGGAAGGCCTTTGATGCGTTTACTACCGCTGGTTCCGATCGGTTTGAGGTAGAGTTCGGAATAGCCATCGCGATTGAGCAAGTAGGCCAGCTTGCTACCTTTCTTGTCTAGCTCGAGTGATTCCACTTCGACCGTATCAGGCGTCAGATAACGCAAATTGCCATTTCGTGGGTCAAGGGTAGCCAAAGAAGCATACTCGCGATCTTGATCGGTGATCAGGTACAGCAAACCGTCTTGGCCAAAAGCCACCGACTCGTAGTTAGCATTTCCCTGATGTGGCGTTAACAAGCGCTCTTTACCGCTAGTCAGGTCCAGCCAATAAAGGTTTTGATTGGACGGAGTGTCTACTCGGGTGAACACGAGGCTCTGACCAGTCCGCGCCCAGGCCAGGGGATAGTTATTACCATCGTGGGTAACGACCCGCCGTGCTTGGCGCGTAGCTCGGTCCATCACATGGACATCGAAGAAGGCGGTATTGCGTTCGTTGGAAGCATAGCTGAGCTGTTTGCCGTCCCATGACCAGGCGCCAAAGCTATGGATGACTTTGGGATTTTGCGTGAGCGCCATCAACTGTGAGCCATCTGACCGCATGAGATAAAGCTGCTGCCGTTCGTCACCACCGTTATCCTTTCCGAAGAGAAACCAGTCCCCGCGCGGTGAACGGGAGGCACCGCGCACGGCATCGCCGAAAAATGTCAATTGTTCGGGCCAGCCGCCCGTGCGGGATACTCGCCAGAGCTGCGCTATGCCAGTGATGTTCGTTGAAAAGATGATAGCGCGAGAGTCCGGAGTGAAGGTGCCGCCAGCCGCTCCACGAATATTCAAGTATTGTCCGATGGGATACGACGGTTCCCTATTAGCTGCTTGCTCTCCGGCAACCGCTGCGGCGGTCGGCAGCGCCAAAGCGGTAATCAATGATCCGATGATCGAGCGGTGGATGATCTGTTGCATATTTTCGTTTCTTCGCTTTTTCTCTAGCTTTTTTCTGACCGATTACTATACGAATAATAAATGTTGCCAGTGTTGTTGACAACACAGTCAGTCGAG
>JACQUT010000248.1 GCA_016267585.1 Cyanobacteria bacterium NC_groundwater_1444_Ag_S-0.65um_54_12 | reverse complement strand
TGTCCTCGCTCTTTTCGAGCGGGGTGCACAATGGTTTGTCCAAAGCTACTGGCGCGGGTACAGCGCCTGTGCGAACTGCTAAGACACAGTGCTCTCGATGGATTACTAGTTTCTGATCCGGCTAATATCCGTTTTTTGACCGATTTCAGCGGATCTTGGGCCAGGCTACTGGTAGGGGTGAGTGGTGAACTGTTACTGATAATCGACACTCGCTACCTCGATCAGGCGGCCCAGGAAGTTGCCCAGTGCCAGATAATCGCGGTAAATGGCACGCAGCAAATCCCTGCCATCTGCCGGGCCAGCAAACTACTGAACCCGAGAAAGTTAGGATTCGAGCCCGGTGCGATCTCTTGGTGGGAGCAAAGAGCTATCGAAAGCTGTCTACCACGTAGTTGCCATTTCGTAGCCCAAGGTGGACAGGTCGAGGAGCTCCGCCTGCTCAAGGATAAAGGGGATATCGCTGACATCCGTAGGGCCGCGCAAGCCACCGATCGGGCCATAACCGAGATAATTGGCGCTGCAGAGCTGGCAAATAGCGAACAAGAGTTGCGGGCCAATTTAGCAGCTGCACTTGGTCGCTACGGTAATGGGCCATCAGCTTTCGAGCCAATCGTCACTTCTGGACCGCGCACTGCCCTGATTCATGCCAAACCAGCGGCACGCAAAATAGTAGCCGGCGACTTATTGTTGCTCGATGCCGGTGCTACCCACGACGGCTGGTGCGCGGATGTTTGCCGCACCGTGGTGGTGAGAGAGGTTGCCAGCGAATTGCAACGTACCGTATTTACCGCGGTGAAAGAAGCACTGATCGAAGCGATAACCGCGATTCGGCCAGGTAAAAGCGCAGCGGCGGTGGCGAGCGCAGCGCGAGACACTTTGGCGCAGCATGGCTTTCCATTGCGCCATGATCTAGGCCATGGAATCGGGTTAGAAGTTCATGAGGAACCACGTATCGCTATTGACTCGACTGCTGTGTTGCAGGCAGGTATGGTTGTTGCTGTGGAGCCAGCTGTCTATCTACCCGGCTGGGGTGGCATACGTCTGGAAGAAACGGTGCTGGTTACCCAAAATGGCTGTGAGGTGCTAAGCTGTGCCCCGCTGGCGTTGGCGATCTGACAATTGGTATGATCGCTCGATATGTCTCAACTTGCTGCGAGGATTTTGTAATGATCTCTTCAAACGATCTTAGACCTGGCATTACTATCGAAATAGAAGGTGAGGTGTGGTCCGTCGTAGAGTTTCAACATGTCAAGCCCGGTAAAGGCGCAGCTTTCGTGCGCAGCAGATTAAAGAACGTGAAGACTGGCAACGTGATAGAGCGCACTTTCCGTGCTGGTGAAAAAATGGCGCGCGCTAACCTCGAGAAAAAAGAGATGCAGTTCATGTACGGCTCGGGGGACGAGTACCATTTCATGGATCAGGAAACTTACGATCAAATCGCCATTCCAGCTGAGAAGCTGGGTGAACACACCAAGTGGTTGAAGGAAGGCATGATCATCGAGGTAGTTATGTTCCAGGGTGCCATCATAGGCATCGATCTGCCGAATTTCGTAGAACTACGGGTAGTCGAAACTCCGCCTGGCGTCAAGGGAGACACGGCGTCCGGCGGCGGTAAGCCAGCCACTCTCGAAACCGGAGCAGTCGTAAATGTGCCTTTCTTTGTCAACATCGACGACGTTATTCGGATCGATACGCGATCCGGCCAATATCTTGATCGGGCGTGACAAATGGAATTAGAGATTCCGCAAATTCGAGAGCTTATAGAGCTACTAGACCAAACCAGTCTCTCCGAGCTTCAGCTAGAGGTAGGCGAGATCAAGCTATCAATAAAAAAGGGTACGAACACGCAGCAAATTACCACTGCAGCTTTGCCCAACGTGCCTATTGAGCTGGAGCGATCGCCACTGGTGACTGGCGAAAGCGGAGCGACAATCAAGCCAGCCAGTACGGCAGCAGCCGAGGATACCAGAATGCCAGACGCTCGGCTCTACCTGGTGCGATCGCCCATGGTAGGCATCTTTTATCGCTCCCCAGCTCCTGATGCCCCACCCTTTATCGAGCCAGGCCAGTTCATCGAAGCTGGTCAAGTGGTCTGTATAATCGAGGCGATGAAACTGCTGAACGAAATAGAATCCGAACAGAGTGGCAAAGTGGTCAGAATCTGCATCGAGAGTGGAGATACCGTAGAATTCGGCCAAGTCCTGATCGAGATTGCCAGCTAGTGTTTCGAAAAATACTTATTGCCAACCGGGGCGAGATTGCCTTGCGGATAATGCGGACCTGCAACGAGCTGGGCATCAGAACCGTCGTGGCTCATTCGGAGGCAGATCGAGACAGCTTGCCGGTTCGCTTGGCCGATGAGACGGTTTGCATCGGGCCGCCACCTACTGCCAGTAGCTACCTGAACATACCTAACATCGTGTCTGCTGCTATGTTGACCGGATCAGAGGCTATTCACCCCGGCTACGGACTATTGTCAGAGAATGCGCGCTTTGCCGAAATCTGTGCCGATCACGGCCTTTGCTTTATCGGGCCGGCGCCGGGGGCGATCGCCCAGATGGGTGATAAAATCTCGGCACTCCAGTTAATGCAAGAACTGGGCGTACCTACCATTCCCGGTTCGAATGGCCCCTTGAACAGCCAGCTGGAAGCCAGCAAAATGGCACGCGAAATCGGCTACCCCATCATCATCAAAGCGGCAGCCGGTGGCGGCGGGCGCGGAATGCGCGTCGTCCAGAGCCCCCGTAAGCTGGCGAGCGAGCTGGAGCTAGCGCGACATGAAGCGCAAATAGTTTTCGGAAACGGTGAGCTTTATCTAGAGAAATATCTAGAAGAGCCACGCCACGTCGAAATTCAGATCTTGGCCGATCGCTATGGAAATGCTATCCACCTGGGAGAGCGCGATTGCTCGATTCAGCGTAGGCATCAGAAACTAATAGAGGAAGCGCCTAGCCCAGCACTTACTACTGAATTGCGTATGCGCATGGGTGAAGCGGCGTTGCTGGTGGTGAAAGCGTTGCGCTATGAAGGGGTGGGAACTGTCGAGTTCCTGGTTGATCGCGTGGGCAATTTCTACTTCATGGAAATGAATACCCGCATCCAGGTCGAACACCCGGTAACCGAAGCGATAACACGCCTGGATTTGATAGCATTGCAGATTCTCGTAGCAGCTGGCGGCTCACTGCCCTGCAAGCAGGAAGACATTCGGTTTGATGGCCATGCCATAGAATGCCGGATCAATGCTGAAGATCCGCTACGCGATTTCAGACCCTGCCCCGGGTTGGTTGATGCCTTTGTACCGCCAGGCGGTCTCGGGATCAGAGTTGATTCGCATGTTTATCCGGGTTATATCATTCCCCCCTATTACGATTCCCTGATCGCCAAACTGATTGCCTGGGCTCCGGATCGTTCACAGGCGATAGTGCGCATGCAGCGAGCCCTCGGTGAGTTTGCTATCACCGGTGTTCGCACCACCTTACCAATTCATCAGCGGATCTTGGAAAATGCTTTCTATCAAAAAGGGGAAGCTTATACCAACTTCCTGCAACGTCGTATACTGGGTTCCTGAAGTGTGAAAATGATCTCATATGTCTATTAATTTGCGTCGTATTGCACGAGAGTTAGCGCTATTGACATCATCGCAGCTCGGTTCACTGGCCGAAGGCAGTAAACCTCAGCTACCAGAACTCCTGGCCCGAGCAGCCGATATGTTAGCTGCGGAGGCCAGAGAGCATGTAAGCACCGCCTCTGCGATTTTGGAGCGAACTCACGCTTTATTAGATCAGGTTACCGAGGGCGAAATGGGTGCTGCTTTGTTTTATGAAGTATTAAAAGCCCTGAGCAAGCTTGACAAAGTTGATAGTACTTCGCTAGAGCGTTTGGCAACGGCATACTGGAATGGAGCTCGTGTCATTTCAGCCAATGAAGTGGCACGCTTGGGGGCAATAGAAGCATTGTCCACCCAGGTCATGGTAGCGATCGAAGAAGTAAAAGAAGCAGCCCAGTTATTAGCTGAAGCGCTGGATTGGCCTGCCAAGGCTGCGCTGGCAGATAGCGAAGCCGTCAGGAGCTTTGCTTTGCGAATGATCGAACGTCAGCAAAAACATGCCAGGGAAATCGATCAAGATCTCGATGCAGCAGCAGAGCATTGGTCCTTGGAACGGATGGCGCTAATGGATCGCGAGATATTGCGCTTAGCTTTGGCCGAACTCAAATATGATCTAGCCATACCGGTGGAAGTGGCTATCAATGAGGCTGTAGAACTGGCCAAGAAATACGGCACCGAAGATTCCAGCCGTTTTGTAAACGGTGTGCTAGCTCGCTTTGCTGCCGAGGCAGCAAAAATGCGAGGGGATGGATAAGTTGATGACAGAGCAATCACCGGAAGGTGATCGAAAGAAAAGCTTCTGGCAGCGCAGCTGGGAAATCCTGAATGCTCCAATTCCGGGCACGCCGAACTTTGGCATGGACCGAGCATTCCTGGGTCAGCTCACCGATCGCCTGCAAGCTACGCGCCAGGTGCTATTCGACAAGGTGAAAAACCTGGTCAAAGGACGTTCTAAACTAGATGAAGAGTTACTCGAGGAACTGGAAGAGTTGCTCCTGGAGTCGGACATGGGCGTCGAAGTTACCCAGAAAGCCATTGCGCACCTACGCCAACAGGCAAAGCATGCTGGTCTGTCACCTGACGATATTACAACAACTTTGGCCGACCATCTAAAAAAGTGCCTCGGTCCACCTTCTTGGCTGCAATTCGAACCTGGCCAGGGTCTCCAGGTAATAATCCTGGTAGGTGTCAATGGTACTGGTAAAACTACCACTATCGGCAAGTTGGCTTGGCGCTACACTGCTGCTGGTTGCAAAGTGATCATTGCAGCGGCTGATACCTTTCGGGCGGCTGCCATAGATCAGATAGCGGTCTGGGCAGATCGTGCAGGCGTTCAGTTAATTCGTCATAAAGAAGGTGGAG
>JACQUT010000251.1 GCA_016267585.1 Cyanobacteria bacterium NC_groundwater_1444_Ag_S-0.65um_54_12 | reverse complement strand
CTTGAGCCGATAGGAATCTCCAGCGATATTGATGATTTCGGCCCGATGAACGAGACGATCGATGAGTGCGACGACACAGCCGGCATTCGGGAAGACGCTGTTCCATCATGGTCTTGCCTACGCCATTGGGTCCAGCGATGAGTCCCCTGACGGGACGATGGCGCCCATGCGGAAGGAGGATCGGCCCCAGGAAGCCCCGACAGAGGGCACCCCGCCATGCACCGGGAGGTGAAGGCGGGAGTGGTGTTCTGGCAGAAGGACGTCATGAACATTAGCCCTAACAGGCGGCAAGAGGGCATTTTTAGCTACATCATGCCAGAGCAACGGGTTCCGCAGCCTGTTAATAGCGGTGTGCGATTGACCTTGTCCACCGCAGCTACCCCTTCGGTGTGAAGCACCGAGGGATGAGTGGGCTATTTCAATGCCACCGCTCTAACTGGCTGCGCTAACCACCTAGACGATTGAAGTCACTAGGTTTGACGTTTTGTATGAACTTGCGAAATTCTTCGGAATCGCTATCTTCCCGAGTATTATTGATGGGAATCGCTGAATTTGCCATTATTTCTTCCGCTACAAAAATTGGTGCTTTGGCACGCAACGCCAATGCAATCGCGTCTGAGGGCCTGGCATCTATGATAACTTCCTTGCCGCCCCAAGCTAATTTTAGTTCGGCAAAGAAGGTATTGTTTTTCATGTCGCTGATCCGGATCTCGCCAAGCTCGGCTTCAAGTGTTTTAAGGGTGTTGAAGAACAGATCATGCGTCAATGGACGAGGGGTCGGAATCTTTTCCATGCCTAACAAGATAGCATTGGCCTCCGGCTCTCCGACCCAAATCAGCAAAGCACGTCGCTCTTCCTCATCTTTAAGGACTACTATCGGGCTCCTGGACTGTGGCTCCAGAATCACACCAGAAACTTTTACTTCTACCATCACGTTGTCATTATAGCAGGATCCGACTCATCCGGCTTTTGTGGGCGACCTGATATTTGCGGCGTAGCCAATGCCTGAGCCAAGGCTAGCTGCCAAACCTGCTTGATGGGAATTCCCCTGGCTTGAGCTATTGCCGCACAATCCCGATATTCCGGAGCTAGATTGGCAATTTGCCCCAACTGGCGCGCCACCTTTACCCGAACCGCTCCAACGTCAGTCTGCACGTTCAACACTTCTCGTTCGAGGGTTTGGCGTCGTACGGTATAATAGCGCACACCAACCGCCGCAGTCTCTGCGAATATTAACTGCCGACATTCATTTTGTCGTTCCGGCAAAATCAAGATAGTGAGCTTGATGCCTGGCCGTCCCCGCTGCATGATTACCGGTGTCAAGAAAACATCAAGAGCGCCCATGGCAAACAAACGCTCTATCAAATACTCGAAAAGCATTGACGGCTGTTCATCCAAATTGGTCTCAATCACACCGACCAGTTCTTCATTACTGGAATCGTCCGACGACATTTCGGTTTTTTCGATCTCGCCAAGCAATACCCTGAGCACATTGGGTAGTGCATTCCCCTCCCGCAAACCAGCGCCATGACCGGAACCGGCAAGACGCATGCTAGGCACGCGGCCAAAATAACTGGCTATAGAAGTAAGGATTGCCGCACCAGTTGGTGTGACTAACTCTCCCGTCTCGCCATTGTCGTATACTGGCACGTTTTGTAACAGCTCGAGCACGGTAGGAACCGGAATCGGCAGCCGGCCTTGCGCACCTGGCATGAAACCCGATCCTAAAGGCAACGGCGAACAGCCGACCTGCCGGATCGCTAGTTGCTCTAAACAAAGTACCACGCCCACCACTTCAAGAATGGCAGCTACGTCCCACAGCTCGCAGAACTGCACTTGTTCACCAGGTATTCCCCGGGCTTTCCCCTCAGCTGTGGCCAAACGATGAAATATTCGGGTAGCCTTCGCGATGACCGCTCGCGGCAAATCGGATTGTAGCAATAACGCGGCAATATCCCGTAAATGGCGCCCGGCTTGCGGCGTCGCTGTCTCCACCTCGAACCGTAGCGCCCCCATGCCCCTGACATTACGCTTGCTCGTGCCTAGCTGGTACCCGCTAACCGCTATGCGCCCCAGTGCTAGCTGCAAACGCTCGAAATCGGCTCCAGCATCGAGTAGCGCACCTACTAGCATATCGCCTGCTGCGCCGTTGATACAATCAAAGTAAGCTACTCGCACGGGCTGCTACCTCACAAGAAACTATCTCAAGCTGTGTCTTGAAAAAAGAGCGCTCATGTTGTTAATTTTCTGTCAAGTATTCCACCAGTTGATGGTAGATCTCTTCTAAATTCCCGGACATTTCGGGCAGGAAACGGGCGATGACAGCATGCATGGGAAAGAATTCGACATTTTGTCGCACGAAACGGAGCGAATGATGAAGTGGGTTGGTTCGATAAATCCAGTTTCCGCCTACGGCTTCAATGACGCGTTCGCCGATCAATGCGCCCCACATCAAGGCAATGCGATACAGCAATTCATCGTCCGGCTGACCACTCCATTCCTTTGCCAGACGATCCAGCATGACAATATCTTCTTGGGCACTCCCGGACCATACTACTTCGAAGAATTCACCAAGATCCTGCTCTGCCGCATGAGCCCACTCGTCAATATCCTCAAGACCTTGCGCCACCGCATCACCAAAAGCCAATTGCGCCTCGGCTGTTCCTGACATGATCTGCAAGTCAAATTCTGCTTTCAAAGCAAACACCATATTCCCAAGCTCCTCTTGACGTAAGTTTGCTATAGCCTTTCACACCCTGGCGCCTCAGAGCTAGGCACCTGGTTTGGTAACGCACGCCATACCGCTTGTAATACCTGCTCTACCGCCAAGCTGTTCAGACAAGTAAGCTCGTGGCAAGTCGTATTTCGTCTATCCCAAAGGCAAGGCCGACATGGCAGACCCGTAACATGAACTGCCTGATGCATCGTGCCAGCAGGTAGTAGCTTTTGCGGATCGGTCGGGCCAAATAGCGCGACAGTAGGCGTCCCGACCGCCACTCCTAGATGCATGGGTGCGGAATCCACCGCAATCAACAATTGTCCTCGCTGGATCAGGGCAGCCAATTGCCCCAGGGAATTGGTCTGGCCATAAGCGAGGTGAACTTTGTCACCAGCGGAATGCCAGAACAATCCAGCCAGGATAGTTTTGATAACTTCCTCGTCATCTGGCCCACCAGCCAAGACCAATTGAAACCCAGCTGATTTGAGCCGTTGGATCAATTCTACCCAGTTGGCTGGTGACCAAGTCTTGTGTATACCACGCAGCTCGGCCATCCGAGATGCACCAGGATGAATCACCACCAGGCGATCGCCATCAACTACCCCGCGCCGGACCAGGAATTCAACTGCCCAAGCACGATCTTCGGGAGCAAGCGCTACCTGCGGCAAGCGTGGCGGTATCTTCACTAACGGAACTATCAGATCATAGTACATATTTCCTGCATATTGCTGAGTCTGCAGCGGGATAGCTCTACTCAGTGTCCATGCCAAGCAATTGGCAGCGTAACCAATACGCCAGCGTATGCCTGCCAGCCACAGCAACGCCGGCATGACGGGACTTCGCCCCGAGGCTATTCCTAAATCGAAGGCACCATGCCGCAACTGTCCTACCAAATCTAGCAACTCACCTACCGTGGGGCGAGCCTTGGCAGCAAACGTCAATACTTCGTCAATGGCAGGACTGAAAGCTTTTATACCCTTGGCGCGCGGTTCTACCAGCGTCGTTATCCGGGCGGCGGGAAAAGTCTCGCGCAGCGATTGCAAGGCCGGGAAGGCCAATATGACATCCCCGATTCCCCCGAAGTGAATGAACAGAATCTTGCGAATTCTCCGGCTCGGGATACTCATCGGATCATTACCCCGCCACGTGAAGCGAAGCGGCCCGGTCGCTATAAGCCGCAATGCGCGGTAAATTGACAACAATAGCCAGCAGCAGCCAGAACGGTAGTTGCACCGCAGGACGGAAAAAAACGGTATCTACCATCCCGTGGACCAGTAAACCCAGCAATGCCACCGCCGTTCCAGCAGCCCATGGCCTTGCCTCAGCTTTATTGAAACATTCGAGTGCCCGAGTCATTGCTGCGATCACCAACCACAAGAAGGCGATCGCCCCCCCGACACCTGCCTCTGCCAGCCATTCCAGCAAAACATTGTAAGCTCCCAATGCCTCATAACCACTGACCATATAAAGAGAGTAACTATGGCGAAAAGCGTCATTGCCGATGCCCACCCCGATCCACCACGAATCTCTGATCATCTGCCAGGTAGCTCGCCAGACATTCATACGGAAAGAGTTAGAAGAATCGGCGTGCAGGCTCAATATACTAGTCAGGCGGTTATGAAAAGTAGGGCTATGATACCAACCCCAAAGACTCAAAGTCAGCAACGCAGCCAGGCCCAAGCCCAATATCCAGTAAGTTCGTTGCTTTCGCCATCCAGCACTCAAGCCAAGAATCGCCAGCATGCTGGCTTCTGCTCCCAAAGCAACATAGGCTCCTCGTGAGTAAGTCAAATACAGGGCAAGCGGCCCGGCAATCGCCACCCCGGCTGCCAACCAACGTAAAGGGCCACGCCACGCCAGCATGCCCGCTATCCCCAGGGGAACGACCGCGACCAGATAGCCGCCCAGCAAATTGGGATTGCGCAGAGTACCATAAACCCTGGTCAGGTTCAGTTCAGCTTCTGCGTCCTCCCACGTGGCCAGTGGTGGAACATGAATCTTGAACTGATACAGCCCTAGTAGTGCTTCTAGCAAAGCCACGGCTAGCACCGCCCCGATCACCAAGCGCGCGGTAAGCCCACCGCGTCTGAAAACATCGCGAAAAACACCGTAGGCCAGCAGAAAAATCACCCACTTTGTTAACCCTTTGGCCGCTGCCCACGGGAACGGAGACGAGGCAGTAGCAATCAGGACAATGGCTAGCAATACCAGTAATGGTATGTCTAGCGACGTGGTGTCTTCTTCAGTCGGCGGGTGAAACAAAGCACGGAGCACGACAGCACTTCCCGCCAGCAATATCAGTAAGGCGTTCATACCGGTGCTCACCAAGGGTGAAGCAAAAACCAGCAGTGCTACCAACAAAGCTACTGCTAGCGGAGTAAGACGAGCTGTCCAGCTCGAAGACAAATAAGGCGCCAGACGTTCCACTAGCGAGTTTCTGAACGCGACCTGGATCCTGATGAGCCACGAGCCAGTCCAGATGGCTCGCCAGTTGCCTTCTAGCTCTGAAAGCGCCAATTTAGTGAACATCAAGACTTATTTATGCGAATATCCACGATCGAACCCTTCAAGCGATATTTGAAACCCTCTAGTTCGATCGGAACACCTACTTTTACCTTGCTATCGCCAAATACCACACCATCATCGGTAAGCGCCGCTCGCTCGCGAATAGTGACCAGCAAATCCTTTCCATATGGTTCAGTAGGATCCGGCAGGGCAGTCACTGCCTTGCCATCGGGTGACGGAACTGCAATCATTCGGGATTGCGAGTGGATAGCTACTACTGCTACGCTGCTATAAGGAACATTGCGTAATGTGATAAAAGTCCGGTCACCAGCCTTGAACAAATCAGCCGGTCGCAGCAGCGAACCCCTGATAAGACAATCAACTTCTACCACTGCCGTTCCCTTGACTTTGGCATTGATACCGGCATAACCAGCGCGCGCCAGCATGGCTCCTAGCAAAGCCAGTAATAAAACCAGTAGAATTCCGATATCTATTATGTTTATGCGACCGAAAAGACGTCCCTCGCTGTCTATTATCAAAGAGATCTCCTTGAACAGCCGTTCAGGCTGTAGATGAGCAGTTGCCTTTGTTGTTACCTATTCGTTCGATAAGTCGCGTAGTAGAATATCCTGCCACAAAAGGCAAGATTGCCAAGCGACTCCCTATTTCCTGCACCGTTATTGCCTCTGGCAAAATCTGGCGCTGATAATCACCACCCTTCGCATAAATATCTGGTTGCAATTGACGGAGCAATTGGCAGGCAGTGTCTTCCTCGAAAAGAACCACGGCATCGACACAGCGCAATGCCGCAATTAATTCCGCTCGCTCCTGCTCTGGCAAAATGGGACGTTCGCTTCCTTTTAGCTTACGCACGCTAGCATCGGTGTTCAAACCGACGACCAAGCGATCGCCCAGCGCACGCGCCGCCGTCAAGTAGCGAACATGCCCTACATGCAGCAAATCGAAACAACCATTGGTAAAGACTACTTTCTCGCCGCTCTGCTGCCAGGTACGGACTTGTTCAGCTATTTGCTCAGCCAATGACACTTTCATCGTAATCATTCAGTCGCAGTAGAACGACTCAATTGCTCTACCGCAGCAACCAGTTCCGCGCCATTAACAGTCGATGTCCCGAAACGCCGGACGACCTGCGACGCCGCCAAGTTGGCCAGGACGGCGGCTTCGCAATAAGTAGCTCCCGCCGCCAATGCCAAAGTAAGAGTTCCCGCTACCGTGTCGCCCGCACCCGTCACATCAAATACTTCCGAACGGTTGAAGGCCGGTATCTCCTGCATTTCCCGATCACGCTCGAACAACGCAATACCGTTGGCACCACGGGTAATCAGAATCGCTTCGGCCTCCAGGCACTCCAGCAACTGCAGTCCGGCACGTTTCAACGACGCGGCGTCAGTGATCGGAAATCCCACCGCTGCTTCGGCTTCGGGCTGATTAGGGGTAAACACCGCTGCCCCCCGGTAGCTTTGTAAATCGCCCTGAGTATCAACCACCAACAATTTGCGCTGCGCTAACCCCAGCTGCAATGCCACTTCGCGTAACCTGGGGGTTAGCAAGCCATTCCGGTAATCCGAGATCAAGAGAGCTTCCGCACCTGGCAAACGTGCCTCGATAGCGGCAATCAAGCTATCCTCAATCTCCGGTGCTATATCATCGCGCACCAAGCGGTCGACCCGGACGATTTGTTGAGCCACTAACTGTGAAGAGCTGGCCGAAATGCGAGTTTTCGTGGTAGTAGGCCTGGTAGGATCCAGTACTACACAACGCGTGGTGACCCGTATGCCTTCCAGGAAGGTCAAGAGCTGACGCCCGGTCGGATCTTTTCCTACTATCCCGAGCATTTCTGCTTTGCCGCGCAGTGCGGTAATATTGGCTGCGGCATTGGCCGCTCCACCGGGCATGAGATTGGTGGCACAATGCCTGAGAATCAATACTGGTGCTTCGCGAGAAATCCGTTCCACTTCGCCTAGCAGAAACTCGTCGGCTATCAGATCGCCCAAGACCAATATGCGCGCGCCGTTCATTCTTGAAAGGAGAGCGCGCACTGTAACTGGATCTAACATGCTAGTTTCCTTGAGCGAGCCCCGAACCAGGTTCTGATCATAGATCGGTTATCCCTACCGTCGCCTGCCATTCGCCAGACGCCTTGCTCCTGAGATACGCCTCAATGAAGAGATCGATTTCCCCGTCGAGCACTGCCCCGATGTTGCCAGTTTCGGCACCCGTGCGGTGATCTTTCACCATGCTGTAGGGATGCAACACATAGCTTCTGATCTGATTGCCCCACGCCGCTTCGGTGTGAGCACCCTTCAAGCCGGCAATTCTGCCCTCATGCTCCTCGCGCTGTCGCTCGTAAAGCTTGGCGCGCAAAATACGCATGGCGGTTTCCCGGTTCTGGTATTGCGAACGTTCATTTTGACAGGCTACCACTATTCCGGTAGGTAGATGAGTGAGCCGGACTGCCGTCTCGACTTTGTTCACATTTTGCCCGCCGGCACCCCCGGAGCGATAGGTATCGATTTTTAGTTCAGAGGGATTGATTTCTACGGGAGCCGATTCCGGGATCTCCGGCGTCACGCCTACCCGAGTAAAGGCGGTCTGGCGCTTGGAGGCAGCATTGAAAGGCGAGATCCTCACCAGCCGATGCACGCCTTTTTCGGCAACTAGCCTGCCAAAAGCAAACGGAGCCCCGCTGATAATGATAGTAGCCGATTTTATTCCCGCTTCTTCACCGAGCGATTCATCGGCTAGCTCTACCTTATAGCCGTGTTCTTCAGCCCAGCGCGTGTACATGCGCAGCAACATCTGCGCCCAGTCTTGCGCATCAGTTCCACCCGCACCAGCACTGATATCCAAGATGGCTGGCTGATTATCGTACTCGCCACCTAGCAGTTGCTCTACTTCCCATTCGGCGAGCTCTTTGCGCAAATTCGCCAGGCTCTCTTGAACTTCTGGCAATACCGAATTGTCAGCTGCTTCCAGGCCCAACTCGATGAGTACATCTGTATCTTCCGCCAGACGCTCCCAAACTCTCAGGCGTTCTAGCTGCCCGCGCAATAGATTGATTTCTTGCATGATAGCCTGCGCCTTGGCGGCGTCCGACCAGAAAGTATTTCGCTCGCCTTCGACTCTAGCACTTCTAAACGTTTTAGCAGGCGATCAGGGTCAAAGGTGCCTCCTGGCTTCGTCTATGCGCGTCTTGAGAGTATTCAATTCAGTTCTAGCTTCAGCAAGCATCGTTAGCTACCTCAACATCATTATCCAACCATAATAGCTACTTCGGCTGATGGCCGCCAGACTCACGGTAGAACTTTCATGCCGGACGCTCTTGCTGCTCGTTTGTCGAGGCAATCTTGGCCCGTCTTTAATGTGGCCATAAGAAAGCTAACTACTTAACAAGCCTATAACGTTGCCAGCAGTCAGTAGTACAACGGTTTTTCACCGAGGAGGAAACAAAGGTGAGTAGCATAAACAGTAGCTTCTTCGACAATTTGGTAGGCAGGCTCGATAGTAATAGAAATACCAAAATAGACTCGCATGAGGGGCGCTTTGTCGGCAGCGTTGGCAACAACAACGGTGATAACGGCACGCGAGAGGCCAAGAATGCTCTTAGCCGCGGCGCTGCCACGCTCGTTGATTTCAGCCTTTCTTCCGCTGATGCCCGAGCGATCGCCGAGGAGCTATCAGGGGGCGATAAATGGATTTCGCGTGAAGATGTCAACATTTCAGAGGCGGCCCGCCGGCGCATCAACAGTGCCAGCGGCGGTAATCCGGAGGGCAAAATGTCGGTAAGCGAGCTGGCCGCGGCTTTGCAGAGCGGCTACCTGGCCATCAATAGCGAGGGGATTTCGCTGTCCAGCGAGGTATCTTCTGGCTATCGTCCTACCCCGCCGGGAATTGACGATCGTCGCCCAACTCCTCCGCCGGCCTACGGCGACGGACCGGTGCCACCACCGATCGGACCACCGCATGAGCCGCGTTATTATTGGATGCCGCAATATCCCGCTTACGTGCCGACCATGCGGCAGCCTTTACCGCGTATCGAGTTGCCAGCGCCGCCCGCCCCGCCTCGTCCCATCACCATGGACGAGGTCCAGGGTGATGCGGTAGATCTGGTGGCTGGCGATGGCCGCCTGCGCACCAAAGTTGCCGTGGATCCGGTACAGATCCTGGGCGATCGCAAGCTCCTGCACAAGGAAGCAAGCTTTGGGCGTAAACCCAAGATCACGGCAGGTGAGGCACGTGCCATGCTAGCTCAGGGCAAACCCATTCTCTACGACAATGGCAAGAGTTACCTCATCATCCGCCAGGCGTCGCAGCTCAACCAGTTCGTGATAGAAGAGGCCCACCCCAGGCTCTCGGCTGGCGATGCCAAGACCATGCTAGCTCAGGGTAAGCAGATCTTGCTCAAGCAAGATAACGGTGCCTTCCAGTGGATTGCCAGCGGAAACCAGCTCGCCCCACTGGCTGCCGTGATCAAGAATCGGAAGTTCAGCGAACTGGTAACGGCGGAAAATAATGCTTATGCCCAGAGGGTATCAGCCAGCGCGGAAAATGACATCCAGCGGCGCCAGAGCAGCCTCCCACCCTTCAATGCCATCTACAACATGGAATTCCTGAACATGCAAGCCCACATG
>JACQUT010000252.1 GCA_016267585.1 Cyanobacteria bacterium NC_groundwater_1444_Ag_S-0.65um_54_12 | reverse complement strand
TTACTGGAACAGTGTGATCAAATGTACGGTCCGCTGCGCAAGTTGGAACGCCTGGCTTTGTATTATTTTCCTACCGGCGAAGGCGGAGCTACCGCGGGAATTTTGGCTTCCTACCTGGATCAGGCTACCATGCCATCCTGTGTCATTTACTTACAGACCAATATCAAAAATGCTTCGCCTACGGTGTTAGAGCAAATACATAAGACTTTCAGCGTAGCCGTGCCCCAGGCATTAGCAGCAGCCAAAGACCTGACCGCTGGTAATTTTTGGCAAGAATGGGAGAAAGCGTTTTATCAAATACAGGCTGCTCTGCAAAATAGCGTGCTAGCTGGCGGGACCAAAATAGCTAGCACTTCGGTTCAGCATTCATTAAAACAAGCTGGCAGCCAATTTGACAGAGCTCTCGCCATCTTGGAGCTCCCCTCTGAACGCCTTGCTACATTTTCCCGCTTGGTCAGCCAGACCGGTATCTTTCTGGTTCGGCATGCGGCAAAGCTTCTGGTGCTTTTTATTCAGCGGCTCGATCGTCTAATAAAGACTAAATAGCGAACAGTATTTTCACCATGCTTCCTGAAAACTCAAGCTTACTCCGGGATATAGCGGTGACAGTATGGCGCCGCCCAACAAAGGGAAGACAGGAATACCCTCGGTCCCGATCATCAGATCCAGTCTGCCAAGAACTTTGCGCCCCATCATCAGACCTAGGCCCATACCGGCGCCGGGACGGATATCTTGCAGAAAAGGAATAGCAGCCGGCTGAATCTGATCTTGGCGAACTACATACGCTGTCTCCCAGGTACGACCAACATCAAGATAGGCATGATACATCAGCCCGAGCTCACCCCAGGATAAGAGTCGTTGCCAAGCTGCATGGCGCCATTCCACTGAACCTACCAGTAGCAAGTCACCCGAGAAACGATCAGCTAAATATCCGCGCTGGTAGGTCATTCCCCCCGAAGCAAAGCGAAAATATACCGGTATATTACCGCGTCCATATCCGCCTACCAGATTGAAAATCAGGGTGCGATCGGTGTCTATTTGAACAAACTTTTCAATCTGACCGCGGTAAAGCGCAAAGTCATTGGGCTGTCCTGACTTGGTGCGATTACCGAGTTGCCTTGGACCGAGATCGACAGCCGCGCGTGCTCGCCAACCGGCAGTCGGAAAATCAAGATCATCAGCAAAGTCAATGTCGAGACGTGGCCCTAACAATGCAATCGGACCAGCTACCAATGCCTCTGGATCATAGTGATGATCGATGCCTTGCCGGTGATCAGGAGCTGCCAGCCAAGATCCGGCATTAGGCTCGAGATTGGAAGCCATGTAACGTCCCTGCAGGTAGAGTCGGAACCGTTTGTCGAAGTTATAGCCATAGGCTAGCAGTGCAGTAAAGAAGGGAGATAGTCCGTTGTTTGGTCCCAGGTAACTAGCCAGCGCTACTCGATCATTGCGTGTGGGGTCGTAAACATCGCGGCTAAACCAATCCCACGAAAAAGCAGCATGGGCATATTGATCCAGCGGACCCGGTGTATGTTGCAGTTCGACATCGGAGTAAACCGAGATAAGCGGTAAGGGCAAAAAGTTAGTAGACCACTGTGGGGTAATTACTGCCTGGTACTTTGACTCTGCTTGTTCTTCGGAGCCCGGCAAATAAAGGGGCTGCCAGCTCGTAGCTACTGCTGGGTGGCCGAGAGCCACCAGATCGAGAAGTAGAGACGAGACCGAAATTACTGCTACGATCAACAACCTTGCTTTGTTCATATATGCGGCTCATCCTTAAAGCCATCATAGACAGCTAAGCTTGTGCTAATGTTGCCTTGTTAGCCGATTCGGGAATCTGAGATACGATGTAATCAGCCAGATCGTATACCGCTTGTGAATTGCCTAGCTTTCCCATGTTCTCTACTACCGCATCGTAGCGTGGTTTATCTTCCATATAGCGGCGTATGAGCTTGACCAAGTCACTGCGGCGCTCAATGGCATCGCCGATTCCATGGTGCGAGATATAGTCCAGATTTCCTTTCTCTTGCGGCATTGGTTCTTTAATAGCATCCACCAAGAGCGGTCGCCGTTTCGCGATGGCTTCGGCAATCGTACCAGGCCCTGGTTTGGTAATTACGACATCGGCAGCTTCCATCAGGAGAGGCATCTGATCGGTAAAGCCGAAAATACGCATTGGCACCGGGGATCGTGCAGCTATGCGTCTTGCTCGCCTTTCTAGCAGACGATTGCGTCCGCAAACTACTACTATTTGAATTGCCATACCTGATGCAGCTAAATCACGTGCGAAGCGCCAAGTATTCTTGACTGCCACGCCACCCATCGTTATTAGAATGGTAAAATGCTCTGGCATGAGCTGCAGCTGTTGTCTGGCTTCGACGCGACCTATTTGTAGCTTGGTGAAAACCGGATTAACTGGTAAGCCATTCAAGATTCTGATGCGCTGCGCCGGATAGCCAAACTGGATCATCTGATCGGCAGCTTCTTTTGACAATGCGATCATGGCGGTTGCCCGAGAATCAACCCATTGTCGCAGAAAACCATGCGATAGATCAGTGCAGAAAATCAAATAGGGCACGCGTCCATACCATCCCATCCGCTTCAGCAGATTGATAGCGGTATGGTTAATGACCGAAAAGACGCTCAAGATCAAATCGGGCTTTTCGCGTCTGATACAAGCTTCCAGATTATGTCTAACCTTTGGCAGCAGGGGTAATAAAATGGCCTCCGGATCAAGCATGTTTATGAGACGGAAGCCAACTTTCACCATGCGTGGGTTGCTTTTTAACATGAGGTTATAAGCTTCGTAGAGCGCTTTCACACGCTGGCTCTGTAACTCTTGCGCTATGTGCAGCAAAAAGACATCAATCTCTTCACCATGGCGTTCTCTGATAGCTGCCTCTACTGCCAGAGCATTAGCTTGATGGCCACCACCAGCGGTCTGGTAGATGACCACTACCTTCTTTCGGGCCAAGGTTGTCTCTTTTCAGATTTGGATAGTTTCTTGTCGGGTAGGAACTAATCAACCACTGCTATATTCTAG
>JACQUT010000247.1 GCA_016267585.1 Cyanobacteria bacterium NC_groundwater_1444_Ag_S-0.65um_54_12 | reverse complement strand
GGCAAAGCGAACCTAGCAAGAAACGCCGTGCCGTATCCTATATAAAAATTAAGGCTGCGTTAAAAATTCGCGCAGAGAACTTCTCACGCAAGTGAAAACTTGCCGAAAGCCAGTAGGAGAAATATACGGATGAAGCGCATATTCTTCTGCGTTCTGGTAGCCCTGCTCGGCCTCTGGCTAGTAGCGGGCTGTGGCGGAGGACGCCGATTAATCAATGGCGAGCCTCCGAGCAAGGATAGCGGCACCATCCAGGTGCTGGTTACCAGGGAAGACAAGCCGACAGCCGGTGCGCTCTGTCAGCTCTCTGATAATGTGGGCACGGCAATCGATCAAGGCCAAACGGCTGAAACGGGAACTGTTGCCTTCAAGAATGTACGAGCCGGTGCGGGCTACGTAGTAAAAGCCGAACTAGGCGGTGCTACTGCCAAGGAAGAAGGAATCAGAGTAACCGGTGGTCCAGACCCGATAATGGTCAAACTCGCGATCAAAATGCTAGTGGGTCCAACCGCCGTTATCACTGGTAAGGTAACAGATGCCTTGAGTAGTCTGCCGATAGAGCGGGCACGTCTGGTGGCTGGAAGCAGCAAGGTAGAAACGGCCTCTGACGGTACTTACAAGTTAGAGGATGTGACCGCTGGCGCAATCACGCTGCGGATAGAAGCAAGCGGCTATTACCCGGCTATTCGCGATCTCGATATCAAGGCTGGTTCTTCACAAACCGTGAACATCACTCTCGATCCGTTAGCCAAAGGGCCACGTTCCGGTCATACTATCATCACTACACTGACGCGGGTACTAGAGATTGATACCTGGCACAACACCACGCTCGCCATTCCTGCTCAAGAAGCCTGGAGTGCCGTTTATGCACCCGGTAGCGGAACGATACTCATTGCCGACGCCAGTCGCTGGGGTGGCATAGCTGTCGAGATCGGCCCTGGCGGCAGCAAAATTGCGAGCTTTGATGGCGCCAAGCTGGGAGTATTCGGCCATGTAAAGGCCATTCGCGGTGCCAGTCGCACCAAGGGGGATAGCACCATAATCGCCGATACTGGTAAGCAGCGCGTGATCGAGCTGGACCAAGGCAATGACAAGCTGTGGGAATACAAAAAAGATCTGAAAGCTCCGCGCTGGGCAGAACGTCTAGAAAACGGCAATACGCTGATCGTCGATACCGGCAATAACCGGGTAATCGAAGTCAATCCCAGCGGTGCCATCGTCTTCGGTATCGGTGATGGCTCCGCCCAGGTGTTGAATCATCCTACTCATGCCCAGTTCCTCAAGGCTACCAGTACCTATCTGGTGACAGATGCGGGCAATAATCGGGTTTTAGAGATCGATCGCTCGAATCAGTTAGTCTGGATGGCCGGTGGTAGCCGTAAGATCGAGGGTGAGAATAACCTCAACAATCCCAACAGCGCTATTCGCCTGCCTGGCGGCAACACGCTCATTGCTGATACCGGCAACGATCGGGTAATCGAAGTAGCTACGGCGCTGAACGTCGTGTGGAAAATGCCGGTTACCGCTCCGCTCTTCGCGGATCGAATCTGAAATGGCAAGCCAACCAGCAAGTGATCCTGATGCGCAGTTACAAACTACTTTTACTCAAGGCTTAACTATTTATTAGGTAACTTGTGGCAGATGGTCGGCGATAGGAAAGATAGAGTTTTCAGTCCCAGACAGCTTCTAGCGAAAGGAGTAGCTATGCCAAAAAAGCCAAAGTTAGCGCTGGCTACGCTTCTGCTCTTTGCCACCACGCTGTTTGGAACATTGCCTGGCTGCGGCGGTGACATTCCATCTCGTGGCGGTAATGACGGCGCGTCGGTGCCAACTAATCAAAACCCGCCAGATAATCGCTCTGGCGGATCGAATCCGGATCAAAATCCGGTCAAACGCGAACCCGTGCCTACCGGACCGCAAACAGCTGATCCCGGCGATGTGCCGGCTAATATCCCCAAGCCCATTCCGACCCCTGAGCCACCAATCACACCAGGCGAGGTCAAAGTGCGAGCCATCGCGCAATCGATCTCTAGCTATCCACTGAATCCCTTCGGAAATTACGGCACCCTCGTGAACATCCACATCGATCTCAAGTGGCAGCTCTATCCGGGAGCGACCGCTTACCGGATTTCGCGCAATGATGATGGCGGTGAGCAATTCATTCTCAAAGCCACCATTCCGGCCGGCAATATAGCCAAGCAATGGCCGTTCTACTGGCGGGAATATAGCTTGCCATCCTCACCGTTGGTGCCAGGCAACAACTACAAGTATCTGGTCGAAGCTCTCAACACCAGTAACCGGGTAATTGCTAAAGGTAACGATGCGACCAAGCCCCTTTACCCGCTCGGTATACCCAAGTTGCAGAGTCCGGATAATAATGCCAAAGACACCGACATTCAACCTTCCTTCCAGTGGGAAAAGGTTAACAATGCCGATGGTTACTTTGTAGAGGTCTTTTCCGGCAGCAATTTTCTTCCACAATGGCGGGGCTTCAAAGCCGGTCAGGATAACATAGTTATCAAGTATGGCGAGAGCGGTGAAGGCTATCCGGGAACCCTACCGAGCATCTGGACGGTAGTGCTCGTTCGTAAAGCCCTCTATAGCTGGACGGTAACCGCTTACAAGACTGATACCGGAAATGCCATGACGGCCAAGGCTTTTGCCAAATCTAACGCTCCTTCCTGGATCTTCCGGCCGTGAGCAAGGCATCGTGGGTCTATTTATTGATATTGTTCTTGCTGTTCGGTTGTGGTGGCCGGGCCAACATGGCTGCCAGCGACGGCGGTTTCAAAGAAGGCAAAGAAGGCCAGGTAGAAATCAGAGTCAAAATCGCCGAGCAACCAGCAGCTGGCGCTCTGGTGCAACTACTGGATAGCAGCAAAATACCGTTAAGCGAGCAGAAAGCAGATGTGCAAGGGCTTGCTCTTTTCGAGCATGTACCTACCGGTGATGGCTATTCGGCTATTGCCATGCTAGAAGGGGTCGCCGGTAGAGTCAGCAATTTGCGCGTAAGTGGCGGCAAGGTGACGGCACAACTGCTTCTCGCCACCGGTAACGGACCGACTGGCATCATCATGGGCAGCATCAAGTTGGCAGGAGCCGATCGCCCTTTACCAGGCGCCATGGTGGAAGCCAACGGCACGAAGACCCAAGCCGATGCCAATGGCCAGTTCAAGCTAGAGGGGATCGCCGCCGGAACGGTATTGCTAAAAGCTAACATGTCCGGTTACGTTCCGGTCAAGCAAACCCTCTTGGTAAAAGCTGCCACTTCCAACATGGTGAGCCTGCTGCTCTCGCCGCTGGCTAGCGGTCCCAAAGCTGGGCATACGATTGTTACTACACCCACCCAGGTACAAGAGCTAGATGCTTGGGGAAATAGCGTGGCCAATTACCCCGGTTCCGAGCTTTGGAGCGCAGTATTTCTTCCCGCTGGTGGAATGCTCGTGGCAGAGGCGGGAGCTGATCGCGTGCAGGAGTACGGTTCAACTGGTTCCAAGGGCAAAAGTTACACGGGGCGCGCACTCTGGCAACTGGGAATCGGCGGTGTGGAAGCGCCACGCGGTGCTAGCCGTACCCAGCAAGGCAACATAATGGTTGCCGATACCGGACATGATCGGATCTTGGAGCTGACTGACAGCAATAAAATAACCTGGGAATATGAAGCCAACCTGTCCGAGCCACGTTGGGCTGAGCGTTTGCCCAACGGTAATGTCCTGATTGTCGATACGGGCAATCATCGTGTCATTGAAGTAAAAAACGCCGGAACCATCGTCTGGGGATTCGGCGCTGGTGGTACCGACCTGCTGAACCACCCCAGTTGCGCCCAGCGCTTGCCAAATGGTAACACCCTCATTTGTGACGCTGGCAATGACCGTGTACTGGAAGTCAATAACCAGGGTGCGTTAGCTTGGCTGTTCCCCGCCGCAGAACGCAACAAGGATGTCAATCTGGCCAATCCTAACTCGGCTAAAAGGTTGCCATCTGGTAACACTTTGATCGCCGATACCGATAACAACCGCGTCATGGAAATCGACGCTGCAGGCAACCTGACGTGGCGAGCGAACATCCAGCAACCATTATTTGCCGATCGCTTTTAAGAAACTATCCCATGACTCGAGATAGCTTCTGAACATACTGGCAGTGTGTTGACGCAGCAATTTTCGCGCCTAGACTCCGAAATACACCGTTAGATGAAGGAGTCGGCAATGGTTTCCCCTTTATTTTTACGTCGGCTAAGCCTGGCCGGCCTTACGGGACTGCTGGCAGCGTGCACCAGTCAGGCCACTTTCCTTGCTACTACCAGTGGGCTTGCCAGTCACCGAAGTACTCAATTCATCACCAACCGTGATTCTCTTGGCGAGCTACTGACGCGCATTCCGTCCAGTATCCCGACAGCTGACGCAGCGCAGCTGATACCGATCGCTCCAGAACAAATAGCCACCAGTTTCGAGACGGATACCTTCACAGGAATTGGTGGAATGTTCCGGGGTTTCGCACCCGGTTTCACTGCCGAGATTTTCGGCAATTCACTTTTCTTGCCAGTTGATGGCCTGTTGATTCCCTACACGCAGAGTGCTGCTGACGACTACGTGCCTCTGGTATTTTTTTCACAAAATACCGGATTTTATTTCTACCCGGCGCTCAGGATAGCAGGAGACTTGCTGGTACCGATTTTCTTTGCCAGTCGGGCATTGCTAGCACCCTATATTACGATTATCCCGGTAATAGTTCCTCCTACCTATGTATCGCCCATTGACATCATATTTGTACCGGCACCCATCGTAGTGCGGCCGATCATCATAAGGCCGCGTCCCCGGCCAGTAGTGCCGCATCCCCGGCCTACTTTGCCAATTTCGCCCCGCCCGACGCCGCCCACTGCTCCCCGCCTGACACCACCACCCATCATACCGAGACCTACGGTGCCCAGAATTTTGCCACCAGCACTGCCGCCGGGCCTGCCGACACCCACCCGTCCTGCTCCGGTTATCAGGCGACCTGGCGTACCTGGCACACCAGTAGTTCAGCCACCACCGTCGCGGGTAGCTCCACCGAGGCCCGATTCAGGTGAACTGCCGATCAGACGAAGAATACCCCGTCTGGCCGGAGCTGGTAGCGATCAGGAGTCAGGATGATAGTTCGATCACGGCGACCATCCGGCCAGCTGACTTGCCATGGCGACGATAAGAGAAGCAGAGATCGCTACAGCACAAGGTGCAGAGTCCGGCAGTTTGAATGCTTTCGGCCGGCAAGCCAGTCGATTCCAGCTGACGCTTGATCAGTAAAGGTAAATCCACACGCAGCTGGTCGTGTTCCTGTATTACCCAGCCAGGCTCGTGGGTCATCACTGCTGGACCAGGGTCGCTCTGGCGCAAAGCAGCTACCACCTCGGAACCTACCTCGTAGCAGCAGCCGCGAGCTGCTGGCCCGATTAGCGCCAGCAGCTCTTTTGGCTTGATCCCATAGCTCTGGCACAGGTGTTCTACGGTATGGGCCACTAGCTTGGCAGCAGTGCCACGCCAGCCAGCATGGATCACTGCCACCACGCGCTGGTTCGCTACACTGGCCAGGAGAATTGGTGTGCAATCAGCCACATACACTCCTATCGGGATATTAGATCGATCAGTGAGCAAAGCGTCTGCAACCTGGCCAGCACAATCAGCCAGCGCCGAAATAGCTAACGACCGGTTACCGTGAACCTGTTGCACGGTTGCCCAGTAGCTGGCAATATCAGCTTCGTGCAAAAACCGCTCGCGATTTTCCCGGACCGCTTCCGCACTGTCTCCTACCGAATTGCTAAGGTTCAAGGTAGCATAGGGACCTACACTGACCCCACCGAGCCTGGTCGAAAAAGCATGCTTTACCGGAAAGTGTCGGTAACGCAGCATTGTTCCGCCGGGAGATAGCTCCCAGCCCTCTGCCAAAGCAGCAGGAATTTGGCAATCCATCAGCCGATCCTACGTCATTGCATCCTGCAACATTGCTGCAGTGCAACGTTTACAGAGACCAGCAGCTGGTTCGGCAACCTCGGGCAAAATCAGCCAGCAACGCTGGCATTTTTCGCCCGAGGCTCTTCCTACCACTGGTAATTGCAGGGTGTCATCCACTACCACTTGCGACACATTTAGCGCTTCGCGCAATATTTCTTCTGGTACGGCGCTAGCTGGAACCATGACCATGGCGTCGCTTGAAGAACCAATTTCCTTGCGTTGGCGCGCCTCTTCCAGCAGCCGGTATACTTGGCTGCGTAATGTGAGAATCTCTTCCCAACGTCGTGCCAGCGCTTCATCTCGCCAATTTTCCTCGGCTTTGGGAAAGTCCAGAAGGAATACGCTGGGCACTTCCGCACGTTGCTCGGCTGGCAAGTGCAAGTAGATATCTTCCGCCAGATGCGAGAGCACGGGGGAAATCAAACGCAATAAATTTTGCAAAATATGATGCAAGGCAGTCTGAGCAGAGCGTCTAGCCGGGCTATCATGCGCTTGGGATGCATATAGCCGATCTTTCAAGACATCCAGGTAGAAAGAAGACAGATCGACCACGCAGTAATTCTGGATTAGCTGATAAAAAGTATAGTATTCATAGTTTTCGAAGCAATGCTGTACTTGTCTCATGATTTCTTGCAAACGGTGCAGGGCAAAGCGATCGATCTCTGGCAGTCGTGCATGATCCACTAGATCTCGCTGCGGAACAAAATCGTACAGATTACCTAGCAAGAAACGGGCAGTATTGCGGATCTTGCGATAGACTTCTGCTAGTTGTTGCAAAATGGGTGCAGAGATGCGCACATCGCCCGTGTAATCGACACTGGACACCCATAAACGCAGTACGTCAGCGCCGTATTGCTTGACGACCGCATCCGGTTCCATGACATTACCCAGAGATTTGGACATCTTGCGCCCTTGGCCATCTAGCGCAAACCCATGAGTTATTACCATCCGGTACGGAGCGGAGTTCCGTGTCGCCACCGCTGTCAAGAGCGAAGACTGGAACCAGCCGCGATACTGATCCGAGCCTTCCAGATAAAGGTCGACGGGCCAGCCCAAGCCACGCGCGGCGCACACTGCTTCGTGGGTGACGCCGGAGTCGAACCAGACATCCATGATGTCGGTTTCTTTGCTGAAATGATCGTGGCCACACTTGCTGCAAACCATCCCTTCAGGTAGTAACGCGCTCGCTTCATGCGTCCACCAGGCATCGGAACCTTCTTTGGCAAAAATCTCCGCCACCCGTTCGATGGTTTCGGCGGTAATACCAGGGTAATGGCAGCTATCGCAATAAAAGACCGGAATCGGCACTCCCCATACCCTTTGGCGTGAAATACACCAGTCAGCCCGTTCACTGATCATGTTGGCCATGCGTAGCTCTCCGAATTCCGGATGCCAGCGCACAGTTTCAAGCGCGGCCAACGCCTGCTGGCGAAAGCCAGCTACTGACGCGAACCACTGTTCGGTGGCACGGAACACGATCGGCTTGTGGCACCGCCAGCAATGAGGATAGCTATGGGTGATCGTAGTTGCGCCCAGTAGCGCTTCGCGCGCCGCTAGCTCGGCAATGATGATCGGGTTGGCAGCAGCATAAAAGAGGCGGTCAGTAAGCTCTCCACCCTCGGACGTAAAATATCCGTGATCATCCAAGGGCGCCAAAATTGGCAAGCCATAAGCCAGACTCACCACGTAGTCATCGTGTCCATGGCCTGGAGCGGTATGCACTAACCCGGATCCGCTTGCCAAAGTCACGTGCTGACCCAGGATCACCTCTGATTCCCGCTCGAGCCAAACATGGGCGTAGGCTGCATGTTCCAGCTCCCGGCCTTTGAAGTGAATTCCCGTTTCTTTAGCTGCCGCTAAACCTGCTTCTTGTCTGATCGTCGCTACGCGCTCTTTGGCTACCACCAGGTCTCGTTCGGGCATTGCCAATAGCGTATAGTCAAAATCGGGATTGACGGCAATAGCCAGGTTAGCTGGCAGTGTCCAAGGGGTAGTGGTCCAGATGAGCAGACCAACCGGACGGCCAGCAGCTAACCGCTCTGCTATGATCGGTACCGAGGCAGCACGCAGCAGCGGGAAGCTTACATAAATGGCAGGTGAAGTGACATCCTCGTATTCTACTTCTGCTTCTGCCAGCGCTGTTACACAACTACAGCACCAATGTACCGGCTTCAATCCCTTGTAAATATAGCCCTTTTCTGCCATCTGCCCGAAGATACGGATCTGGCAGGCTTCAAATTCTGGCTGCAGCGTAAGGTAAGGATGATCCCAATCACCAAATACTCCCAGTCGCTGGAAAGCTTGCTGCTGGCTGGCTATGCTCTTGTTGGCAAACTCCTGGCATACGGCACGAATAGCTATTGGGCCCAGCGACTGCCGTTTACTTTTTAATTCTTTTAGCGCAGCAATCTCCGTGGGTAGGCCATGGGTATCGTATCCTGGAATAAAAGGTGCCTCATAACCGGCAAGGATCTTGTACTTGACGACCAGATCTTTGAGAATCTTGTTCAGAGCATGACCAATATGAATACGCCCTGAACTGGAATAAGGTGGGCCGTCATGCAAAACGAAGCGCGGTCCCCCGCGGCGCTTGGCTATTAACTGATCGTAGAGCTTGTTGTCTCGCCAGAGAGCTTGAATTTCTGGTTCGCGAATGCTAGCGTTCGCTCGCATCGGGAAGTCAGTTTGAGGCAAATAGAGCTTATTTTTATAAGGATCCAATGGACCTCCGCCACCGCTTCGACTCAAGCTAGTTTCTGATTAGCTATCCACGATGTCACAGTATAGCATTGCGACCAAAATCCATTGTTGGCCAAAGCTTAAAGATGCCTTAGCTACCGCTTTACTCTTAACGGATACTTTAAATCCGATAAGCTTTTTACGAACCTGGCAGTGGAGCGTTTTTCTCAAGGAGAGAAGTCGATGACGTATTTGGTCGAAACCGGTCCTGGTTTTATTTCGCCCAATACCAGCGGTTATCAGCCTCCCGGCACGAATAAAGCTTTCCCAAATCCCTTCGGTTTGCCGATCGAGGAAAGACCGCCCTTCTATGACGATAATTTGCAAGTCAGTCCCCCGGTACTGGCACCAGCCGCCAACGGCAACGCACCTGCCACGCCGGTGGTAAAAGCAGCGGAGCCGAAGTATCAAGCCAAGAGTTTCCTGAGCAATCTTTGGGATCAATTTCTCGGTCCCTTTTTCCAGAGTATCTGGGATTTTGTGGCTACCATATTTGGTAAGCGCTAGGATATGATAGAGATAAGTTTTCAAGATCAGTGACCCTAATCCTCCTCCTCCTCAAGGAATTGGTCCTCCTATCTTAGGAGGGCCAATTCCTTATGTTATGCTGTTAAAATTCAGGAGCTGATCATCACTACTATTCGTCAGGTAGCTTTGGGACGATCCGGTGTAAAAGTCTCGAGGCTAGGAATTGGCACTGGAACTCATGGCTTCGCTTGCCAGAGCCGGCAATCTCGGCTCTCGCCAGCTGAATTAGGT
>JACQUT010000249.1 GCA_016267585.1 Cyanobacteria bacterium NC_groundwater_1444_Ag_S-0.65um_54_12 | reverse complement strand
CTACGAGACCGGCCAGATCGGACGATTTGTGCTGGAAGTCGACGAAAATGGCCGAGCATCACCAGAGTTCGCTCGTCTTTTGGGACGCGAACTCGCAGTCGATGCCATAATGGTCGGCGTAGTAAGTCTCTTCCAGCAATTCATGGATCACTTTCCGGATCGCCGACCGGGCGAGTCCCCCACTACTCTGGTGACCGCTGAAGTTCATCTGATTGCTACCCACAGTGGTGCAGCATTATGGGCAACCAGTAAAACCCGTCGTGATCGCGGTTTTTTGGGAGGATTCACGGCATTTACTGACACTGCCCGATCACTTGCCAATGAGTTGGCTGATGCTCTCCCCAAATAGTTATGCAAAACCAGGAGAAGACCCGTGAACACTCGTAGTACAAAAGCATTGATAATCGGTGGCGGGCCAGGTGGCTATGTTTGTGCCATTCGGCTAGCACAGCTAGGTATCAAACCACTATTGATAGAAAAGGAAAATATCGGTGGAACTTGCCTGAATAGCGGCTGCAGTCCCTCCAAGGCCATCATTTCCGCAGCAAAATTGGCAGGCAAAATTCGGGAGGCTGGCTCGTGGGGAATAAGAGTCGGGGAAGTTGCTATTGACTTTCCGGCACTGCTGGACTGGAAGAATGAGGTAGTACGCAAATTAATCAACGGTATCGGAGTTCTACTCAAGGGAAATGCCGTGGAAGTAATTGCCGGCCATGCCACTTTTCGTTCGGCTCACACGGTAGAAGTAACGACCCAGACCGGTCAGATCGAGATAACCGCTGAAAATATCGTCATAGCCACCGGTTCGGTACCAGCGGAGCTGCCGAACTTTTCACCAGATGGCAAGCGGGTGCTCGATTCTACCCAGGCATTGAACATGGAGGCGCTACCGCGCCAGCTAGTAGTACTCGGTGGCGGCTACATTGGTCTCGAGCTAGGCAGTGCCTATGCCAAACTGGGCAGCAACGTCGTGATCGTCGAAATGCTAGATCAAGTATTACCCGGCCTCGATCCGGAGATTGCCAGACTCCTGGAACGAAGATTCAAGCGTTCAGGCGGCGCGCTGTACTTGGGGTCACGAGCTACCGGGTGGTCAGAGGGGCCAGAGGGCATTCAGGTAGAAATCGCAGCAGCCGGCACCACCAAGACGCTCCCTTGTGACAAGATCATAGTGTCAGTCGGGCGTCGTCCCGCCTCAAGTGGGCTAAACCTGGCGGCAGCTGGCCTGGCACTGGATCCACAGGGTTTCTTGCCGGTTGATAAGCAAATGCGTACTGCAATGGCTGGCATTTTTGCTATCGGCGATCTGGCCGGTAACCCGATGCTAGCCCACAAGGCCAGCAGAGAGGGCGAAGTGGCAGCCGAAGTCATCGCCGGCCTACCTGCGTCATGGGATAATCGCTGCATTCCAGCCGTAGTCTTCAGTGATCCGGAAGTGGCGACCGTAGGTCTGATGGAGCACGAAGCCAGAGGTCAGGGACGCAATATCAAAGTAGGAAAGTTTCCCTTCGCGGCCCTGGGACGGGCGCTTACCGCCCAAGAAACCGAGGGGTTCGTGAAAGTCGTCCTGGCGTCAGACACCGAAGAGATTCTTGGTGTTGCCATCGTGGGTCCTAATGCCTCGGACCTGGTTGCTGAAGCTGCGCTCGCAATCGAAATGGGCGCGCTCTACCCGGACCTGGCACTGACCGTCCATGCTCATCCGACCTTGCCGGAAGCCCTGCGCGAAGCCTTGCTCGCCGCCAAAGGCGGAGCCATCCATGCCCTGAAATTACCAGCAACCGCCAATCGCTGAAGCAAATGCCGATGGGTAACCAGTTAGGGAACCAACCTGCCTATGGATTTTGATCTGCTAGTTATCGGTAACGAAACCGAAAGTGTTCTGGCTGGAGTAGCAGCAGCACGAGCCGGTGCGCAAACCGGATTGCTAGTTCGCCCGGATCAGCAACTGGGTGGTTTGCTCACATCAGGTGGCCTGGCCTATGTCGATCGCGATCAGCGCCATCTCTTGCCTCCCACGCGATCGCCCCATGACGGTATTTTCGCGGAATTCCTGGCGCGCGCTGGCGTGCGTCTGGTAGCGTTAGATCCAGCAAGCGGAGAGCGAGCCCTCTCTACCATGCTGCAAGAGGCTGGCGTCACGGTATTGTCCGGTAATTGGGATAAGCCACGCAGCGAGGGCATGAGCCTGTGCTCCCTGCGCGTGTCGGATGTGCCCATTTCGGCACGCTTTTTCCTGGATGCGACACCGGATGGCGACTTGTTAGAGGCACTGGGCGAACCGCTAGCTTTCGGTTTTTCTGAGTACCAAAGCGATCGTTTGCTGGCGGTGAGTCCTTTACCACGCGTACTTGGCGTGACTCCACAAGAAATCGTCGAAACTTACCAGCGGCTGGCCAAGGTAACCGAACTGCAAGACCTCCGACGGCAAGCTTTCGGTGAACGCCGCTTTCTCGACATCGAGTGCGGCGAAGATTATCTTTTGCTAGGGCCACCCGATCTGGCGCTGGCGTTCATGCGCTGGCGTGCTGATCATGGTTTCGCTTTCCCCCTGGCTTTTGCGGCCGATGGTTTCAACGTGGCGATACTGGGTCCGGCGGATACCAGCTGGAATGGGCTGCTCTATTTTTCTGGCGATCCGGCCACTTTGCTTGAATGGTCGCGCCAAGGAGCCGATCGAGTATTCAGGCGCGAAGCGGAAATTTTCGAAGAATTCCTGCAAAAAGGTCTGGGTTGGCGATCTGCCAAGGTTTTACTACCGGACGGAATCTACGTCCGGCAAACCCGGCATGCGGTCAATACGTGTTTACGCCTGTCGCTGAGCATGATTGCCAGTGACCTGCCAGTTCGTTCAGTGGGCACTTTCTGTTACTATCCTGATTTTCGAGGTTTGCCAGTCCCGGCAATTGCCAAGCCACTGGTAGCACCAGTAGCCCTGGATGCCGGCTTACTGGTCAATTGGCGAAACGTGGCCATCGCCTCGCGTGCTGCCGGCTATACGCCACTGGCGCATTCCCTTTGCCGACTAGTTCAGTACAACGTCACGCTAGGAGCTGCCCTGGGCGTAGCCGCTGCCCTGGCTGCCAGTACCTTGGCAGCAGTGCCGACCAACGCCATAAAAACCACCCTGGCCCGCCTGGGTTTGCTGGCCGACGATCCGGCAGGGCTTGGCGATAATTCCGCAAAGACATTACACCTGCGCTGTGCTTCGCTGTTACAGCAGGAGGAAGGCAAGACGACGCTTAGTTGATTGCTTGCTATTACTGACAAGTAGAGGTATCATGACAGCGATTCGCTAGACAATTATGGGTTTCTTGGCAATACTGCCTTGTGGTGCCTTCCCATTTTCTGGTGGTAGTGACGGGCCAGTGAGAAAAAAGGTGAAACTGTTGAACATCTTGGTCGTGGAAGACGAGCCCACGAATCGGGAAATTGTTGAAGTAATTCTCAAGAGCGAAGGACATTGCGTAACTAGCTGCGAAGACGGGCAACAAGCATTGACTTTTTGTCTTTCAGCCGATACCAAATTTGATCTCGTGATAATGGATATCTTGATGCCAGTGATGGACGGCCTGGAGGCTACGCGCCGCTTGCGCGCCCACACTAGAATGCAGGAGATCCCCATAATTTGTGTGACGGCCAAAGCAAGCGGTTCGGATGAAAAGACTGGCATGGAAGCTGGCTGTGATAGCTACGTCAAGAAACCTTATCGACGCAAGGAACTTTTGGCTGCCATCCAGCAAACCTTGTTGGTCAAAGGCAAGATCTTGCCAGATGAAGTCATTGCACACGACCTGTAACTTCAGTGTGTGGGATTTCGCGGCAAGCTAAACCAGAAAATGCTGCCTTTGCCAATTTGGCTAAGAACCCCGATCTTCCCGCCATGGCCTTCCACCACGATTTTGCAGAGCGCGAGTCCTAGCCCGGTGCCACCAGCTTTCCGGGTTGAACTCATGTCTAACTGATTGAAATGTCGAAAAAGTTTGGGAATATCCTCCGGGATTATGCCAATGCCATTATCCTCAATTTCGCAATAGAGTTCTCCAGAATCGATCTTGGCACGCAAGCGGACCGTCCCACCGGCTGGCGTGAACTTGATGGCATT
>JACQUT010000246.1 GCA_016267585.1 Cyanobacteria bacterium NC_groundwater_1444_Ag_S-0.65um_54_12 | reverse complement strand
CTGCCCGAGCACGTTCGGCGGCCTGACATTGAATCACCCGTTCAGATAAGCTATTCTGTACGATGGCGGAAATATCAGGTGATGGCAGTCCATTAAAATCCGGATTTTCCGGCCCGGTCATGGCAATATCACAGGCGCGCTCTACCGTACGCTGTAAGGCTTCTTCGGAGGTGTCATTGGTAGTGGCCACACCTACTTGAGTTCCAAAGACGGTCCTTATTCGAATTTCTAGGTTTCGTTCCGCCACATTTTGATGGATTTGATTGCGGGCGAAGCGCGTCAACTGATTCGCCGTTCCTATCAATAGCACTTCTGTTTGGTCAGCGTGCGACATGGTCAATATCCGCTCGCAAAGTAGGCGCGCCTCGGCGCTGGCCAGGAGAGAAGAGTGCTCGACAATCACCGCTTGATCCCTAATTGAACGTTGCGAAAGCGCCCAGGCGAGGTGCCATGCCCGACATGCACCATCTGGCAAGGTTGTCCCTTGCCACAATTTAGCGTACCCCACATCCGCCACTGCGAACGATCGCCCAAACCATCACAAGAAGCCCAGAAGCCAGGAGTAATGCCACTATAGACCGGATTGCACAATATGCGGCCTAGCTTGCCATTTTTGATTTCCCGAGCAATTTCTGTTCCAAATTGAAAATTCAGCCGACGATCATCAATTGACCAGCTTTTATTAGTTTGCAAAAAGACGCCTTCTTTTACATCGTCCAGCAGTGCTTCCAAAGAGGAGAATGTTCCAGGCTCTAGATTTATATTGGTCATGCGAATCAGCGGGATATGATTCCAGCTGTCGGCTCGCATGGTGCCATTAGAGATACCGTTTAGCGCTGTCGCTGTCTCGCGGCTAGTAATAAAATTCAGGAATATGCCATCTCGAATGATTGGCGTAACCTGAGCTGGTATCCCCTCGTCATCGAATCCAAAAGTTCCTAGCCCACCAGCAGTAGTGGCATTTGCCGTTACGTTAATCAGCTCCGAACCATAACGAAAATTGTTTGCCAGATCGGGTTTCAGAAAACTGGTACCTGCAAAAGATGCTTCCCAGCCCAACACCCGATCGAGTTCGATAGCATGGCCAATAGATTCGTGGATTTGCAAGGCCATTTGTGAAGAGTCGAGCACCAGCGTGGTAACCATCTCCGGACAGGGCGGCGCAACGATCAGAGCGACTGCTTCTTCTGCGATCTGCAGAGCGTGTCCTGGCAAATCGCTGGCCCTTATTAGCTCGAACCCACCGGTGCCAGTGTGTCGTCCGTAGGAATTAGGATAAGATCGCCGTTGCATATTGTCAGGCGAGACGGCGGTGGCCTCGATGCCACCGCCGGTCTCCACAATTTTTTGTTCGACCCATGCTCCTTCGGTGTTGGCAAACAGTTTGGTTTGGCGCTGCCAACCCAGAGACGCTTCGCGAGTGCGGATTCCTTTTATTGTTCCCATGGCAGCATCGGCAGCCAGTAGTATCGCTAGTTTTTCTTCTAATGGTACGAGAAAAGGGTCTTCGCTTACCGGTGTTTCATAAGAGCCTCGGCTCGTCACAGTATTGCCTAGAGCCACTGGATGGTGCTGCGCTAGACGACTGGCTTTAGCAATGGAAATAGCTTGCTCCACTACTCGATCCACTTCTGCTTCTGCTAACTGCGAGGAAGCAGCAAATCCCCACGCGCCATCCCAGAGAACACGGATACCGTAGCCGCGTGACTCCTCGGACGATATACCTGCCACCTTTCCATCCTTGACAGCTATTGATTCGATTTCAGAGTGCACGAATCGCACATCGGCGTAGCTGGCTCCTAGTACCTGGGCAGTATTTAAGGCTCGATGAACCAGATCTTGCATATTTGCCATCGTACACGTCCGATTGCTGGCTGTAAAACATTCCGAGCGTTTGCTACAATAGTGGAAATTATGGCATCGAGCGATAATAGTGCAGCAGCTGATTCGCTGCTTAAACTAAGTGCGGCTGGTGGGCGAATTCGTGGGGTGGTAGCGCTGACAACTCATACCGTCGAGGAAGCCCGACAGCGTCATCAAACATCTGTTGTCGCTACGGCGGCCCTCGGCAAGGCTCTAACCGGGGGTCTTCTGTTATCGGCTGCACTCATGAAGCATGATGGGCGGTTGACTATTAGAGTGGTAGGTGGTGGGCCATTAGGTGGAATCATCGTCGATGCCGGAGCCGATGGCTCGGTGCGTGGTTATGTGGCGCAACATGCGGTAGACATTCCGCTGGGCGAGCATGGGAAACTGGACGTGGGCAGTGCAGTAGGGAGAGAAGGTTTTATTTTTGTTACCCACGATGCCGGAAATGGCCACCCATACACGGGAGTAGTAGAGCTCGTCTCAGGTGAGCTGGGGGAAGATTTTACACATTATCTCGCGGTTTCCGAACAAATCCCGGCAGCCATATCGTTAGGTATTTTCGTCGAACCTGATGGTCGAGTTTCGAGTGCTGGTGGGCTGCTCTTTCAGTTATTACCTGATGCAGGGGATGAGATCGCCTGGCGTCTTGAACAGAATATTCTGGCTTTGCCTTCTTTTACGCAGTTAGCACATCATTATCAAACGACGCGAGCCATTGCCGAGGCTGCTCTGGTGGGTTTTCAAAGCGAAATCTTGGCAGAAGAATCGCTCCGCTTCTATTGCCATTGCTCGGTAAAGCGTGCCTTGAATGCTATTTTGACGCTAGGCAAAGCGGAAATTCGCGCCATGATCGTAGAAGAGGGCAAAGCAGAAGTGCGTTGTCATTTTTGCAACGAAATCTACCACTTTGCCGAACCGGAACTGTTGGCTTTACTAGAAGCCGATCAAGGCGACTCTGGTGAGCAGTTATTCGATTTCTAATGGCAGCGCTCAATTGACTGACCTACAACAGAGATTCCCATCACGCGCAAAGCGCCGGGGGAGAGTGGGTCAGGTTAATTGGTAGATGCTATCAGATGGCACGTTTCACTTTGCCGGCTTTTAAACACGAGGTGCAAATACGGATTCGCCGTACTGTGCCGTTGTCCAGATTTGCACGTACCGTCTGTAGATTGGGTAACCAACGGCGTTTAGTATGAACGTTTGAATGGCTGACATTATACCCAGTGCTAGGCATTTTGCCGCAGACATGGCACTTCCACGACACGATCGTTCCCTCCTGAAATATGTAAACGAATAGCTTATCATGGTTCAACAAATATGGACAAGCTTTGCGTGATCGTGGTGGGCAACTCCCGGACCACCATGACAAGCTTCGTAAACGGGGAAATTGGCAGGAGTGCCGGTTGGCTTACTTCCGATATAGTAACTGGCAACGTGCATGAGCTTGCTTGCTGGGTGGGAAAGCCGGACGAGACAGTGGTCGTTTCGGTGGTTCCCAGAGCCGAAGTCGTCATACGGAGTGCATTTCCCGCTGCAATTCCCTTGCAGCTCGCTTTGGCACCCATCAGAGTGCACTATCAACCAGCCAGTGCCCTGGGATTGGATCGGGTAGCAAATGCCCTGGCAGCTCGCGAGCTTTTTGGCAGCCCTTGCTTGATTATCGATTGCGGCACTGCTACCACCTTAACCATGTTGAACGCGGAAGGCGAGCTAGCGGGGGGGGCGATCGCCATAGGCTTAGGAACTGCTCGCGACGCCCTGGCACAGCGTACCGCTCAGTTACCGACAGTCGAGTTAGCGGTGCCGCAAGCCAGCATCGCTACCGATACGCGGACCGCCTTGCAAATCGGGCTAGTGCGGGGCCAAGCTGGACTCATACGGCAATTGGCAAGTGAACTGGCACCCGGCAAACGCTGGGTGTTGACCGGGGGATGGAGTACCTTGCTAGCTCCGTTATTGCCAGAATGCCTTTACTGTGAGCATTTGACCCCGTGGGGCGGCAAGGTTTATTGGGAGGGATTGCGCCAGTAATCAGGCAAGACTCCAGAGATATCTGGTCTGAGCGGCAATCTTGCGCTAGTTAATAAAACTTTCGCTTTATCTTTTTCTAGATTTAACGCCTTTCTCCGCAAGATTTCTGCTTTTTTGCCCAAATAT
>JACQUT010000245.1 GCA_016267585.1 Cyanobacteria bacterium NC_groundwater_1444_Ag_S-0.65um_54_12 | reverse complement strand
GGCTTGGCCGGAGCATGTCCGGATTTTTGATGCGGGACTGGCGGGAATCGGTGCGCTCCGCTTTTTCGAGGGTTGTACGCGAGCAATTATCGTAGATGCAGTAAAAACGGGGGCTCCAGCTGGTACGGTTTGCCGTCTCGATCCCGCCGAGATCGCTGTTCCCCCGGCGGCTTACTCTTCCCACCTGGCAGGGGTAGCAGCCCTGATAAACTTGCTGCCAGTAGCGTTTGAGGGCAGTGAACTCCCCAAGCTCACTATCATAGGCGTGGAAGTTGAAAAGGTGGGATTATTTTCCGAGCAACTCACCCCGCCGGTGTTGGCTGCCCTCGAAAGAATGCTAGCGGAAGTTCGAGCTGAGGTACTGGAAAGTCCAGGGTAGCACGTGGTCGAACCCCAAGAAGATGAACTAGTACTAGAGTTTTTCGCGGTCAAAGAAATAGACTTTAACGGGGAAAAACGCTGGCTGGGTAAAGTGCAGGTGGATAAGACCTACACCATGCTCATCTTGCCAGTGGAAGGGGAGTTGCTGGCAATCCATGCTTATTGCCCCCATGAAGGCATTAGCCTGGCCAAAGCACCGCTGGTCGCACCGCATATCATCGAGTGCCCGGAGCACAACAATCGCTATGATTTACGATCTGGCGAGCTGAAAGGCTATCGGGTGGAAATTCGTGCTGGAAAATTCTGTCTGATCGAATAATAGCGTAAAAGCATTGTTTGCCAGGCGCTCGCCGGGTTTAATTAATAAAAGTTAAAGCAAGTTAATCTAGGTTTCTACGATATTTAACCTGAGGATAACTAATTTATTTTTCGTTTAGCTGTTGATTGGCTTCCAAGCGAAAGGAAGATGGAATATGCGATGCTATGTTATCTTGGCCCTCTTACTACTGGGTGGTTGTTCCGCAATGCCCGCTACTGGCCAGTTGCAAAAAGAAATAGCTACCTCGGTAGAGGCCGAGCGGGCTTACGATGTGCAAGACGTGCTGGGTGTGGGTCCAGTTTTTGCAGCCAAGCTGGCAAAGTCAGGTATTAATACCACTGATCAGCTATTGGCTAACACCAAGACAACTTCAGCCAGGCAGAGATTAGCCCAGAGAGCGGATATTCCTTACGGCTCACTGCTGCACCTGGCTCGCAAGGTGGATTTGATGCAAATCAAGGGTGTGGGCCCGCGGCAAAGCAATCTCCTGGAAGCTATCGGTGTCGCTTCCATCAAGGATCTGGCACAGCGTAATCTCGATTCCCTTTACGAACGGCTGATTTTCGCCAATCACATCGGTCGTCCTTTCGTGAAGGTAGATCCGGCTAAAACCCAGGTTGACCGCTGGATGAGGGAGGCACGTCAGCTGCTATCGGCTGGCAAGGCGATCGAAGAGTAAACGCCGCCATAATGAGTACGATCAATGGTTGGTGAGTTCCGCGCCCGGGTAGTAATGGACCAGGATTTCCTGGTAATCGTAGCCCCAGTTCGCCAGTTGCTTGGCACCCCATTGCGATAGTCCTACACCGTGTCCCCAGCCACGACCCACGAAGTGGAAACCGCGGTTCGGAACGGCCTCGATGGAAAACAGTGTACTGTACAGCCCGAGCGCGAAGCGAAAGGTTTGACCTGGCATTTCGCGTTCACCTTTATCACCGGTGACCTTGATCCAGCGCACTCTTTGGGAGTAACTACGCTCGGTGGCGGTGATTCTGGTAATGCGACCGAGTTCTAGGCCCTGGCGTTCTAGCTTTTGTGCTATTTGCTCGCTCGTCAAAAAAACCTCCCACCGCCAGCGCGGAGCAGCCCAATCGAAATCTGGAACTGGTTGCAAGTAAGGATAACTACCCGGACGAAGCGAGGCCGTTCGCTGCTCGAATCCCGTTATCGCTTCAGCACCTTCGGTGTAGCCGCCAGCTCCGGCACAGTAATAGGCCTGAATCGGTTTGCCATCATAGGTAAGGATTTTCCCCACGGTAGCAGTGACAGCCAAGGTAGCTGAAGCATTTTCTGCCGTCAAGCCACCGTAGACCTGGCTTTTTACCGTAGGTTTCAGATCATAACCTGACGCTTTGAAATCCCCCAGATGCGCCATGGCATAGGTTCGAGCGGCTACCGCTTGTGCTTTCAAGGCTTCGCTTGGCCAGGAAGGGGGCATTTCTACTGGTACTACGCCTAGCAAGTATTCTTCTAGCGGAACCTCGTTGATTGCTGTGATGCCTCCCGCAGTTGCCAGCAGCTCGAGGCTACCGCGATACCAGCGTTTCGCCACGAAGATCGGTCCGGTCGTTACCAGGCGTACTGGCGAGGGCAGGCGCTCGCTGGAGCCATCATTCGTCACTAGACTCAATTGACCGTCAGCATCCCAACGCACCTGGTACGGCTGGTGCGCTGTCAGTGCGACTTTTTGGTCGCCAGCAGCCAACAGCCAGGCATCTCCAGCAGTGCCCATGCTGACGGTAGCGGCATCATCGCAAAGTCCGACACGAATCAGGGTGGCTATTGCCAATGGCCAAAGCATACTGCTGAGATTAAACGCTTTCCGGGCTCAGTAGGTCAAGGCGCTGCCAAAAAATGGCACCGGTACACGGACACTGATGTTCCACGGTTGCACTGACGCCTGGCTCAGTTCAAAGAAGGCCGTACTCCAGGGCCTGAGCGTAATTCCCTCGATCATGCCGGGGCGAGTCAATCCAGGAGCTTGAATACCACGTAATTGAATCCGCCCGTAGCTGGCTTGCAAAGAGAGATCAGTACCGAAGCGAAATCTTGGCTCCACGATCAGATTAGCTCCCGAAGCATACATTGCGACCATGAAATCCGAAAATAAGGCCTCGAAAGTAGTTCCCCGGCGACGGAGAGCTCGATCGATCGCGGCGATCGCCCCATCAGGAATGGCGATGATCTCGCGAAATAGTTCTGGTCCATAGCGGTCATAGATAAAGCGCGCATAGAGGTAAACGAGACCGTAAGCGAACCCGTTAGGATTGCGGTTCCACTGGGTCAATGAATATGCCACAGGGTTCACGAGAAAATAATGAATATCCTTGGCAATGTCTTCATTTCCGGCACGTAGGCCATAACCGACCCGATCCATGGCTAACATGGCCAATGCCTCATCCCACCATGCGTCCTCGCCCAGGGCTCCCAGGGCACTTCGCTGGTAATAGATGACGAGATGAGTGAATTCGTGCGCCAGTGTGCCAAACGTGGTGTAAGGCCTTTGTCGGAAAATCTGGTCGGTAAGGAAAATAGCCTCGTGTTCATTACTGTGGCTACGCGGATCGTCTGGAGTACCGTTGCGAGGTTGCACATCGCGCGACCAAAAATAACCGAGCAGACCTTTTTCTTTCCCGAAGTGATCTACCGCTGGCGAGATCACCACAAAAGTCCTGGGATCCCCGTCGATTCCACCACCTACCGGATCTGGACCGAACAGTCCGGTGACAGTTTGATAGATGGAATTGGCACCTGGTACCAGAGCTGCCGTATCATCGCCAAAGCCACCCTCGAAAGCTGCCGCCAGAGTCCGCAATTGCTCAGGGGCCGGTGCTATTCCCGCTGGCCCGCCACATGGCCCTTCGCCGCTTACCGGACCGGTGTCTGCCAGATAATGAGCGTGTGCCGATTGATAGACTATCACGGCATGACGCAGGCAATCACCAGTCGACTTTGAATCACCGGTATTGATCCAGAAGTCCAGCTGGGTTCCTATCGCAAGATTGGCCTGTACTTTGCGTGCTGGCCGTATCTGAGCGTGCCAGCGCCGCAGATCGGCAGTAAAGGCAGCATCGCCGCCCAGGTGATCCACTGCTGGCGATTCGTTCAGCAAAGTCGAATCTTGTACGCGGAAAGCGACAGCTGGTGGCGCCGAGCCACTTGCCGAAAGCAGCAATACCAGTCGTTTGGTTGCCGGGAAAAACAACTCGGCTTCTGGCCCCTGTAGCAGCGAAAATTGCCGCACCGATCCTTGACCAACTGGCACCACTGGCATCAAGACACCAGTAGCATCGCCGATAGCTGTGCAGCCGGTCAATAACAATAATGCCGCCCAAATTGGAGCACGCATGGAGATGTTATACCGCGATTTTCGGTTTATCTTGCCGGACGCCTCACCGCACGAAGAATATACCGAGCAAAAATAGCAGATAAAAACCTCCGCAGATTAAGAGTAGGTAAACCGTAAGCTTTTTGCGGACCCGCAGATACCAGATCATGATAGCGCTGGCAGTCAGAGCCAGTACCGCCGAGTAGATTGATGCGGCACTAAGTTTCCACGGCGTCAGCCACATACCGACGGCTACCGGGATACAGCTCTGGAAGACCATGGCACCGGTCAAATTTCCCAAAGCCAGGGTGTCTTTCCGCACTCGCACCCAGATCACGCTGTTGAGTTTTTCTGGTAACTCGGTAGCAATCGGGGTGATGAGCAGGGAAAGAAGCAGCGCCGGTACTTGCAACAGGTGTGATAGGTGCTCTATTCGATTGACGAACAGATGTGCTCCGACCAGGATAGCACCCAGTGAAATGCTGATTTGCCATATTACCCGCCCCAGGGGGGGGGTCGCATGATTGCGAGCGAAGTGCAACGGCCCCAGATCTTCGCCTAGTTCACCAGGCGCGGACAGTGTTCTTTTGACATACAGGGCATATATCACGATAAAACCACAACCCAGGAGCGCTTTTAGCGAAAGTGGTCCCACGATGCGCCAATCTGGCAGGAAGGAAATGGCGATCGCTGCCGCATAAGTTAGCAAGAAGGTCAAAAGATCGCGCCCTAACACCGTGGCATCGACCATCATATCTTCGGTTCTTCGTCCTTGCCGAACAAAAACCACTACTGCCACGCCGGTAACGAACATGGCCAGCGTGGATAGCATGAACGGCGCCCCGATGATGGCTCCTTCGCCTATCGCTTCCCCACCGCTCGTACCAGCCAGCCAAGCTCCGACTATAGCTATGATGGGAATGACAGTTTCTGGCAGTGCGGTTCCTACTGCCGCCAAAACACTGCCTACCGCTCCCTCATTGAGTTTTAGCAGTTTACCCAGCCATTCGATGGCATTCGTGAAAGCTTCGCAGGCAATGACAATGCCACCTACCAGGAGTAAAAGCAGGAAAATATCCCATGCTAGATTCATGCGTATTCAACTCATCTGACGCGGCGACGCTAGAGACATCTCGCCCAAGAAACGCGAAGGGATGGCAACATAGCGCTGACCGAAGCGTACTTTTTCTCGAGCATAACTCAGATGCAAGAAGCGTCGTGCTCTGGTTATGGCAACATAGCACAAGCGGCGCTCTTCCGCTATGTTGCCTTCTTCGATGGCAAGCTGATAAGGCAAGGAATTTTCTTCCAATCCCAGAACAAAGACCGCATCCCATTCCAGTCCCTTGCTGGCATGAATCGTCAATAGCTGGACAGCCTGAGACGTCGACCTCTTGTGTCTGGTCTCTAGCTGCTCTTCTACTTTTCTGAAAACTTCCCCCAGACTTGCTGGATTCCAGCGGCGTAGCTGTTCATGGAAAGTCGCCAAGATATCTAGCTTTTGACGGGCTGCCTCGCGTCGGTTCCGTCCCAGGGCACTCCGCAATTGCAAAGAGTCGATAATTCGGAGCAGCAAGTCTGCTGGCGAGCGATTACCCATTCGCCAATCTTTCACCAATGCTACTGCTTTTTGTACCGCTGAGCGCTGCGCCAAGGATGGTAAATGAAGCGAATCTCCGGATTGCATGGCTTCCCAAAGTGAGGTCTGTGTAATCTTGGCACAAGCTCGTATTATGGACAGCGCAGCATCTTGCACGCCACAACGCCTCAGCAATTGCTCGAGCGCTAGCTCGGCGGTAGGGTGCGTCGATCGTGGCAACGCCAGTCGCAGGTAACCTAGCGCATCCGAAATGGCCGGATGCTCATAAAAGTGCCCGCTCTTCTTGGCAAAATAAGGTATTTTCATGCTATTGAGCGCCTCGATCATCAGACCGGCCAGCGCATGGGTGCGGTACAGGATTGCGATCTGCGCAAGCTCTACACCCTGGGTGCTTAGCGACTGAACCTGTTCGGCTACCTGTTTGGCTTCCTGGAAGGAATCCAGCGCTTGCGCCATGACTACTTCGCCGCCACCAGCCGTCGCCGCCCGTATGGTTTTGTTGACCTGGCGCAAATTATGCCGAATGAGATTATTAGCCAGCGCAACAATTGCTGGAGTAGAACGATAATTAGTCTCAAGTAAGATACGCTGGTAATTCGGGTAATCCCGTTCGAAGTTCAATAGATTATCGAGATCTGCCGCTCTGAAGCCATAAATGCCTTGGGCATCGTCACCTACCGCAAACAGGTTATTGTCTGGTGCCGCCAGATACCGGAGCAAAGCATACTGGGCTCGATTGGTATCTTGGAATTCATCTACCAGGATGTGGGAAAAGAGAGCAGGCAGTTCAGCAGCAGCTAGAGCATCCTCGCGTATCAGGCGAACCGGCAGCAAAATCTGATCATCGAAATCGCAAAAGTTTTGCTGACGCAAGCGGCGCTCGTAAGCCGCGTACAAGCGTGCCATCTGCACTTCCTGCTCATCGGCACTCACGCGCTTCACTTCTTGCGGGCCCAACAGACAGCTCTTCGCCCTCGAGATATATTTTGACAGCTCGGTACTCTTGATATCCTCGGCACCCATGTTACGCCGCAAGATATCGAGAATGGTACGT
>JACQUT010000242.1 GCA_016267585.1 Cyanobacteria bacterium NC_groundwater_1444_Ag_S-0.65um_54_12 | reverse complement strand
TCGCTACACAGACCACTCACCTGATGGAAGTTATTGAGCAGATCCACCTGATGAACTACCGGTCGCAGACTCTTCGCAATCGTACCGTAGCATCGATACTGGACGACGCTACGAGTCAAGTAAACCTTAAAATAGAAACTACTTCAGATCGGATGAGCGCCTACCAGGACGCTGCTTTGATATTCGATACCGCCAAAAAGTTTGGCTGGACGTGTAAAGCCAACCTGGCATTGGAAAATACTGGCGATTTTGGTAACAAACACATCCAACTTCGAATTCGGCAGGAGCGAGATCGCCTTGCGAACAGTGCAGTGTGGTATGCCAGAAGAGAAAATCGGTACCCGATCTATTAGAAGCGGAAGTTGCTCTGGAAATCGAGGATGCTCTTGAGCAAGACCTCCGTCCCGCTGCAAAGGGCTCTTTAACACGGTGGAACTCCCGTCGTAAAGCCACCAGTTGCTCCGCCAAGGATCGTACTGCCCGCGTCAATTTGCTGGCTACTTCCAGCGGTCCGGCAGATCGCGTATCACCAGCCAGCCATTGCGGCTGGAGAGCTTGTGTTAGTTTATTTCGCCATACGCCTGTGGTCTTGAGTCAATCACGGGGTACTGGTATCGGATATTTGGCGCTTCGCTGCTGAGCGCTATCATACCCGCAATCAAGCGCTCAGCAGCGTACTTTCCCGCAAATTGCTCAAAGGCTATTGGCGGAGGCTTGCGTGGTGATGCGGCGTACCGCCTTCAGACCGATGGGCGTTTCTGCCAGTGCCGAGCTTACACTGTCATCCGTAGTGGACAGCTTACCTTTGCCGGCACCCCAAAGGGCCGTTGCCCCGATTGCGAGCAAGCCGCCCACCGCGGCGCCGACTCCGGCGATCGCCCACCTACGGCCAACAATACGGCCACTGCTGGCCAAAAAACCAGAAACTGCCGCCATGCCGCTAGTCAGGGATTTAGCTTTGCCTTTTCCCGGGCCAGCCACCTTGGCTCCCATTGCCACGAGCGTGGCTAGACTGCCAGCATAGCCGATCAATGCGCCACCAGACACCTTGGCTGCTCCACTGCCTGAAAGAAGTGCCTGCTTGATTCCTTCTCCCGCGGTATTGGTCTCCTTCTCGAAGAACTCTACCTGGCCACGCTGGCCATCCAGTGCCAGGCGATCGGTGGCCAGCAACGCGTCAAAACCCTTTCCCAGAACGAGAAAGTCACGCTGACCGAGCTGCAAAAAATAAGAATCGTAGCCGTCATGGTTCTTATCTAGATAACTCTTGATCTCGGCGGGAAGATAACCTTTGCGCAAGGCTACTACTTTAGCATCCAGCCGTTGCTCATTTACGGTGACATTCATAGTAAAGGCTCCTCCACTAAACTGTTAGCATTCTCTCGTACATATATCGCTGGGTCGCGGCAGTGATTTTCGGAAATCGGCCAATATTAACCAGTGCTTAACCAGGCTCAAGCCAACCGAGAATGCCACTGTCGGACGGGGAGAGGATGCCGGACAGCGGGTAAACCGAAGCACCTCCGGCTTCGCAGGCAGGTCAGCATCTCCGCTCGCCAGCTGTTCAGGTCGTGTTCCCTTGCGCTCGACTGGTAACAAAAATGTGAACACGGTCAAGGTGCCAGGCGGTTAATAATGTCTGAAAGTCCCGCTCGTCGGATGGATCATGATCGAATGACATACGATGATCACTGCTCACCAGGCGGTTTGCAGCGTTCGTCGTATGATATCATCCTGGACCTCGCGGCCTAATTCGGTAAAGAAGGCGCTCTAACCCGATACGCGCACGATAAGGTGCCGATGCTTCTCGGGATGCTGCTGAGCGTCAAGCAGATCGGCCGCGGACACGCAGTTGAACTGAATCTGAGCGCCGCCCAGCTGGTTGTGCGTCCGGATCAAGGCGATAAAGTTTGCCACGCCAAGATCATCGGCCAGAAGTCGAGGATCGAGCTTCATGTTGAACAGGGTCCCCACCGTCGAGACTTCCTGGTTGAGCTTGTCCACTGACTTGATGGCAGCGGTAGGGCCCAGTCTGTCACTACCTGCAACCGGGCTGATCCCATCGGCCAGCGGTTCTGCCGCCTTGCGTCCGCTGGGGAGAGCACCGATCGCCAATCCCTGTGGGATGTTGGTCGTCACCGACAGCGTCCCTAGCTCTAGCTTGGCATAAAGGCCGCGCCGGCGGCCCAGCTCGGCGGCCATGAAATCCAGCGCTTCGACGGCCAAGAGGTCGACTGTGTCGTCGTCATTGCCGTACTTTGGCGCGTCCAGACACTTCTTGTGAAGCACGGAGTAACCCTGGAAATCGGCATCAAGGGCAGCGCATAGCTCTGCCATGCTCACCGCTCCCGTGTCATAGACCAGGTGCTTGATAGCCGCCAGCGAGTTGGCATGGTCTGCTAGCCCTACGCAAATGACGCCCGGACCGCAATTGTAGTGTGCCCCGCCAGCCGTGATGTCCCGACCTGATTCGAGACAGCCGATCACGAGGGCCGAACTCACTGGTTTGGGAAGGTGAAGGCGATGGGCCGCCTGGGCAACTACCGTCGCCGTCGCACTGGCATCGAGAATATGCCGCAGCTGTTGGCGCACCGCATCAAGGAAATCTTCAAAGCTTGCGAAACTCCGCGGATCCCCGGTTCGCGCCCCCAAAATCTGATCGGTGGCCCGGTGCCTGCCGTCAGTCAAGGCAAACTCGATGGCGATGGGAAAGTTCGTGTAGACCGCCGAACTCCAGCGCGCCATCTTGCCGTGCACGTAGGGCTCGACGCAGCCCATGATACAGTAGTCCCGTGCATCCTCAACCGGGATACCTTCCGCCAGCAACATCTTGATGGTCGGGTCATCGAAGTGCAGTGCCGGAAAGCCGAGTCCCGCCCGGACCACCTCCGCGATGGCCCGCAGGAACTCGGGAGGGCTAGCATTGTGAACGCGAGCCGCCAGCGATGGCTGATACATCCTGAGCCGCCGGACGCAATCCAGCAGCAGGTAAGAGAGCTCGTTGGAGGCGTCACGCCCATTGGGGGTCTGACCACCCACACAAATGTTCATGAAGGGCATGTAGCCGGCAAAATATCGGGCTCCGGACTCACTGAGCAGCCACGGGATCTCGTTGAACTTCAGCAAGAAGCAGAGCAGCAGCTCCTGAGCAGCCGAGCGGTCCAGCACGCCCGAGGCCAGGTCTCGTTCGAAAAATGGATACAGGTACTGGTCCACGCGCCCCGGTGAGGGGCCGGATGTGTTCTCTTCGAGGA
>JACQUT010000241.1 GCA_016267585.1 Cyanobacteria bacterium NC_groundwater_1444_Ag_S-0.65um_54_12 | reverse complement strand
GAGTGCTACCTCGTCAGCAGACACCAGGACCGTTTCTGCTGCCGTGAAAATTATTCGTTATCTGAAACCCTACGAAAAGCTGGCGCTCGAGGATCTGGCACCCTACGTGACGGAGACAAATTTCGCGAATCATCGGCGTTAAGTTATCAGTTAGCAAAATTACGTCAAAATGCTTCAGCTAGCCACTTGCCAATGATCTGATTAGACGCTACAAATAACTGGGCGATAAATTGTCGCATTCATTGTAAGGAGGGCATGTGATGGCAAAGAAGATCTTGGCGGGTCTGCTTACTCTCGCCCTAGGAGCAGCAGGTGGAGCTGGTGCGACAGTAGCGATCCTTGCCACACGCCCTGCCTTCTGGGCTCCGGCGCAAGCCGCTCCAGCATCAGTGCTGTTGCAGCGTGCCAAAGTGCAAGATAGCAATCTGGAACCAATCGCTGATCTGGTAGAGCGCGTAGTACCAGCAGTGGTCAATATCGATACTGTCTCCAAACAGCGCAATCCCCTGTATGAATTCTCACCCTTCTTCCAGGATCCTTTCTTCGGTCCGTTTGGTTTTAATACGCGCCAGCGTGAACCCTATGTCATTCGCAAGGGAGTAGGTTCTGGCTTCATCATCGATCCTGAGGGTCTGGTCGTCACTAACAACCACGTAGTAGCAGGCGCTACCGAACGTTTCGTTACGCTGTCGGATGGCAAAAAATACAAGGGCAAGGTAGTTGGTACCGATCCGGGTACGGATCTGGCACTCATCAAGATCGCCGCCAAGAATTTGCCTATCCTGCCCTTGGCAGACCACAAGAATCTACGGGTCGGTCAAGTCGTGATAGCTATCGGTAGCCCATTGGGGCTGCAGCACACGGTTACGTCCGGTATCCTTTCAGCCATGAACCGCATGGAAGTCAACCCGCGCGTGAACTTCCTGCAAACCGATGCGCCGATCAACCGCGGCAATTCCGGTGGGCCGCTGCTCAACTTGCGCGGTGAGGTGATCGGAGTGAACACGGCCATAGCACGGGAAGGCCAAGGTATCGGGTTCGCCATTCCGGTCTCGACGCTGCAGGCGGTCATCCCCCAGCTACGAGCTAATGGTACAGTAGAGAGACCCTGGCTGGGCGTCGGCCTGCGTGACCTGCCAGAAGATCGCAACAAAATGTTTTTCCCTAGTGATACAGGCGCTCTCATAGCAGAAGTGATGCCGGACAGCCCGGCAGCAAAAGCTGGCTTGCAGACTGGCGATGTCGTGCTAGAAGTCGACGGCAAAGTCATCCGCAATTTTGGAGAGGTGATCTGGACCGTAGCGCAACGCAAAAAGGGCGATCAATTAAGACTTCTGATAAGTCGAGAAGGGCAGAAAAAAGCCATTACGGTTACGCTCGAAAAGATGCCCGATCGCATGGTTGGCAGTTCCGAACCACAAGAAGAGTCGCCGCCGGAAGGCCAGTAGCGGTTACAAATAGTGTAAGCGGTCAGGTATTCGGTATAGACGGTTACGAAATAGTTTATTGAGGCGGGAGGCAATTGATGAAAATTACCGAGGCATTCTTAGGGGAACATGGAGTTATCTATGCTTTACTGAATCATCTAGAGCAAGAGATCCCCAACGCCGAAAGTTCCGGTGAGGTGCAATCGCAAGCTGCATTGTTAATTCCAGCGCTCGCTAGCCATGCTCAGCTAGAGGATCTCTTGTTGTTCCCCGCCTTGGAGAGCAAGATCGGGCCAGCTGGTCCACTTACTGTCATGCGATTCGAGCATAACGACATCGATGAAACGCTGGGAAGGTTACTAGAAGTTCGGGAGTTAAACCGGGCACAAGCTTTAATCAGGCATTTGTTGCTGGTAGCGCGCGAGCATTTTGCCAAAGAAGAAAAAGTGCTATTCCCCATGGCAGAACAAGTCCTGGGTGAAATGGAACTCCAGTCTCTCGGCAAGCAGTGGGCGGAGAAGCGACAGGTTTCAGTGAGTGTCGCCGCCGCTTTGCCATCTTGCATGCCATAGAAGTTAGACAATCGTTACGTAATCCGACCGGATGTCCTGAATTCCAGTAAGTGCGTTCATCAATGATGACCGGTTTCGAAATCCTCGAGCACCCAGCCGACATCGGCGTAGCCTTCTGGGCACCCGAGCTCTCTGGTGCATTCCTGACAGCTGCCCAAGGGCTGGTGTCATTGTTGGGAGGTTGTGAGAGTTTGCCACAAACCAGATCCGTCGCTATCCACGTCGAGGGAAGCGATCGCCTGGAATTGCTCTATAATTGGCTGTCCGAGATCCTCTACTACTTCGACGGTGAGGATTTTTTACTATCACGGTGCCAGATCAAGCAGCTCGACGAGCATTCGCTGGACGCGGAATGTACCGGCGTGTCTCCCCCCACTTCAACCGAGGATACCTATGATGTCAAAGCGATCACCTACCACCAGCTCGCCCTCGATCGCAGCGACGACGGGTGGCGTGGCCGCTTCTATGTCGATATCTAGACCCATGTCTACTGCAAATGGGGCTAGTCCGCTTGCTGCCTTGGAACGGATTTCGCCATTTCTGTGCCGGATCCCCAGATCATTTCGGCCAGACATGCGAGTACCTGCCGAGATCTTCATCAGCGAATCCCTGCTCGCTAGCATCGCTGGCGACCTGTCGCTCTGGCAATGCGTAAACGTCGCTACCCTTCCGGGCATCGTCAGGGCAGCTATTGCCATGCCGGATATTCATCAGGGCTATGGCTTCCCCATAG
>JACQUT010000240.1 GCA_016267585.1 Cyanobacteria bacterium NC_groundwater_1444_Ag_S-0.65um_54_12 | reverse complement strand
TCGGTCGCCGGGTAGACGAGGCCAGCCCGATGTGTGACGCACGCTTGCCGGATGGCAGTCGGGTCAACGTGATTCTCCCACCGCTTTCACTCAAGGGTCCGACCATTACCATCAGGAAGTTCCCTGCCAGACGCCTGAACATGGAGAATTTGCTCCGGCACGATTCGCTCACACCGGACATGGCGCGTTTTTTGCGGTGTTGTGTAATCGCTCGCCTCAATATTTTTATCTCTGGGGGAACGGGATCGGGCAAGACCACGTTGCTCAACGTTTTGTCGAGTTATATTCCGGAAAATGAGCGCATTGTGACCATAGAAGATGCTGCTGAGCTCCAATTGCAGCAAGCCCACGTATTGCCACTCGAAGCGCGGCCACCCAATTTGGAAGGAGCTGGGGAAATCACCATTCGGCAGCTGGTCCGCAATGCACTGCGCATGCGCCCGGATCGCATCGTGGTCGGCGAGGTCCGGGGCGGTGAGGCACTCGATATGCTACAGGCCATGAATACTGGCCACGATGGCTCTTTGTGTACCGGGCACGCCAATTCCCCGCGTGATGTCCTTTCGCGTATCGAGACCATGGTATTGACTTCCGGGGTGGAAATGCCGATACGTGCCATACGCGAACAGATCGCCAGTGCCCTTCAGGTAATAGTGCAGGTGTCACGCCTGCGCGACGGCTCGCGCAAGGTCACGCAGATCAGCGAGATCACCGGTATGGAATCCGATATCATTACCTTGCAGGATCTCTATAGCTTCGAGCAAACCGGAGTCGATCAAGAGGGGCGGGCCATGGGAGCTTTTCGCACTGCGCAGCTACGTCCGGAGTTCGCCGAGGCCTTTCTGCGAGCTGGAGTAGAATTCTCGTAGCGGATAGGCTGCCTGCTATATCAAGCGAGTGCTTGCTCGATCGCATGACGCGTAGCTGGATCTTGTTCGTCGCGATAAGCCGCATGCAGGCCATGACTATCGCCAAGCCGGCCCAGCGCCCATGCGGCATGGCTGCGCACCAGGGGACTGGGGTCGACAATTGCGGCTCGCAGGGGTGGAATTCCGCGCGGATCGCCCAGATTACCCAAAGCAACCGCGATATTGCGCGTCAGTCCGGTGCGCTTTGCTCGTTTCAGCGGGCTGTTGCTAAATAGTCGAGCAAATTCCTCTGCTGTCAGCCCGATCCACTCGGCAAGGCGCGGGAAGACATGCCCAGGCGCCGGGTAAAAAGCCGGTTCTTGCGAAAGTGCCGCTCGCCGATTCCAGGGGCATACCATCTGGCAAGCATCGCAACCGAAAATCCAATCCCCTAGCCCAGAACGTAGCTCCAAAGGGATGGCGCCGCGCAGCTCTACCGTCAGATAACTGATGCAGCGCCGAGCGTCAATTCGGCCCGGTGCCAGAATAGCGCTAGTTGGACAGGACGACAAGCAACGCGTGCAAGTACCGCAGCTAACGGACTGCACGGTACTGGTAGGTGCTAGCTCACGACCAGTCAAAATCACGCCCAAAAAGCCGTAAGAACCAAAATTCGGTACGATGAGGTTAGCGTTTTTGCCCACCCAACCCAGGCCGGCAGCAGCGGCAATGGCACGCTCCATTACTGGCCCGGTATCTACATAACAGCGAGCGGACGGATCCTGAAGCAGGGCACGCAGGTGATTTAACCGCGCTAACATGAGCGAATGATAATCTTGCCCTAGCGCATAACTGGCAATTCGGCCACGCATTTCATCGGTTGGTTTAGGTAGCGTTTGGCCACTGTGATAACTCATGAATACCACGATGACGCTGCGGCAAGAAGTTAATAGCTGGCGCGGATCTGTTCGACGAACCGGATCTCTGGCTAGCCAGGTCATCTCGCCAAAGAAACCGGCTGCCAGCCAGTCTCGGAAAAATTCACCAGCCGATAATGGCCGAGCCGCAGCCACACCGCAAGACTCGAAACCCAATCGCCTGGCGGCAAGCTGCAGCTCGGCGGTGCTTGGTGACATTGGCAATCAGTGCATTCATGCTGACCGGTGCACGGCGGTTACTTGCTGATCTCTGCCTTGAGATAGTTGACTATCGCCCAGCGTTCGAAGGTGCTCAACTTCTTGGCAAAGGGCGGCATGAACTGCCCACCGGCCGCTCCGCCCTTGACGATTCGTAGATAGAGCTGTCCGTCGGACATGGCAGCAAAGCGTCCCGTGGCAATACTGGGCGGTGGCAGTAACAGCAAAGCGCCTACCGATCCATCGTCTGGCTCGCCGGGCGAATGCCCTTTGCCCTGCAGGCCATGGCAGGGGATGCACTGGACGCGATAGGCAGCTTTACCGACCGCCAGTGAACGTGCATCAGGTCGCAACGGGTTTGGTGGTCCGCCCTGTTCACCAGGCGTATAGTCCAGGTTGACCTCCTCGTCACTCATGGCTACCTGATCGGCTGGTACGGGCAGCGGAGATTCTTGCGCGCGAAACGAAATCTGCTCGCGCATCTGTCCCTGGCAAGCTAACAGGCAACCGGTCAGCCCAGCTAGCAGAACCAGACGGCTACTGATGCTATAGCGGCGTGCAATTGGCTTCACCCACAGCGGGGATCCCCTGCGGCGCGTAGCGCCGGGGGAG
>JACQUT010000239.1 GCA_016267585.1 Cyanobacteria bacterium NC_groundwater_1444_Ag_S-0.65um_54_12 | reverse complement strand
TCCGCTCGTTTCAAGGGTTTTCTCCTCTCCGCTATGTCAATGACAACTTGTGAAAACCGCATTTAAGACAGCTTTTATTTAGATTTGGCGCGGTCTTTCATCAGAAGAAACCTTTCTGTGCGCAGAGTTGCCACTAATCTGGGTATAGGTTCAGCATGCTACAAACTATTAATACCCAGGAAGCGAAAAATCGACTCGCCTCGATTATCAGAGGTAGTAAAAAACGCCGATTATTTTACAGTTCGATCTTGCTGCTAAGCGCAGCTAGTATAGGATGCTGCTTGGCGGCCGATGTTTCTGCTATTTTTGGTGGCAGTGCCGCAAAAAACAATCCTCCGACGTCTGCGACTCAAGCTCGCTGGTTGCGAGTCGAAGGCATTATCAAAGTGGGTTCTAGCGAGTCGACCAATTTTGATTCAGCGGTCTTGTTTGGCTCGGAGGTATCAAACAATGCACCATTGAGTGGAATACCATTGCCTAAATTGGCAATGCTGTCACCAGTAGTTCCGCTCCCTGATGCGCCACCCCTCACCAGTGATTCCCCCTTGGTAGGCAATAATGTGGCAGGGCTAGTCAGCAACAATGCTGGCGGCCTGGTAAGTAACAATGCTAATGGCTTGATTGCCGGCAACGCTGCTCAATTTGTCTTGACAGCTAATAGCGAGCGGCGAGGGATTCTTGCTGGCAATGAACGCGTCGCCTTCGTCGAATTGATTGCGCCGGATACGGGGTCTCTACTGGCAAGAGTCCGCGCTACTGCTAGTGGCCGTTATGTTTTGGCCATAGCTGAGGCGCCGGTAGCAAGATCGCTGGTAGTGCAAGCGACCGCTCTCACCGATAACAAAGTGTCTGGTTATCTGGCGGCACCGCTCTATCTATCGGCCAAAGCGAGCGGCGTTCGCAATCGTGACATTAGCCCAGGTACTACGGTAGTGACGTTTGCTCAGACGCTGCTGGCGGGAGTGCGCGGTGAATTCCGGGTAGCAACAGGGTTTCGTGGCTTCAAGACCAATTATCTGGCTAGTTTGATTACCGAAGCTGCGGTGAGGGCGGAAGCGAAGGCGAGCAGCACGTTCGACACTCACCCAAGCTTAGTCGCCGCCAAGAAGTTTGATGATATCGCTTCTTTTATTGCCTCGAGCTCTGCAACCATGGCAAAGGTGGTGGAAGATACAGCCAGTGAAAGTGCCGGTACGGCGGTATCGGCAGCCCATGTAATTGCCGCGGATAATCAGCTGATTTCCCGTTTGGGTGAAAAGCCAGCTACCGCTGATGCGCCGATTACGGAGATAATCGCCGAGGCGGCTGAACAGGTCAAGCCGCAAGAGGTAAGAAACGAGGCCTCGGAAATCAGTTCGAAAGCCGCAACTGAACAAGCTAGTCTGAGCTTACCGTTGGTGGTGCCCTCACCAACGCCAGCACCAGCACCGTCGGGCAATACGCCAGCGGGCAATACGCCAGCGGGCAGTACGCCGTCACCATCTGTTGCACCTACTCCCACACCTACTCCAACGCCCACGCCAGTTCCACAGGTGAGCGGCAGTTTCGATTGATAAAAATATAAGCTCGTCACCTCCCGCTGCTTCTTAAGGGGCGGAGCGTGCGATTAACATCGCAAACAAATCGGGTAAGAAAATGGTATGAGACGCTTCCTCAGGCGAATTCTGCCGCTACCTTTAGGTATACGCTTCTTCCCCGTACATGGAGCGCCCCTGGTGAGCAACGATCCACCTTTGCTGCGCTTGGCACATCTTTGCGATCTACATTTCACGATGAGCAAAAATTCGCGCTATCCGGCCGGACCTGTGATATTGCGCCATGCCGTATCAGCCCTCAATGCCAAAAAACTAGATGGTGTCCTTTTTACGGGAGATCTGTTCGACTTACCTTCCCAGTTAAGCGAGGATGCTCCGCTCTTTGCCGAAATCATGCGGGGCCTGCGTCATCCTTGGTATGTAGCGCTCGGCAATCATGACGTACTAGGGCGCCGGGCCGCCAGGCGTCGCACTTTTCTGGCCGATACGCTGGGCGATCGCGGCCTTTCAGTAGCCGGCACCGCCTGGTACAGTATGCCACTGTCACCAGGTATTCAGCTGATAGTAATAGATACCACTGATAATGGGAAGAGCGACTACGATACCTGGCAGGGTCATTTTTCCGAGCAACAAGCGCGGTGGCTAGACTGTACCCTGAATGAACTGCGCGAGCACCTGGTGATAATAGCGGCACATCATCCGCCTGCTACCCCATATCCATTCATGCGTTCGCTAAAATTTCAAGAACGAGACAAACAAAGGCTGGCAGCCGTACTGGCAAGACATCCTCAGGCACGTACCTTGATTTGTGGGCATTTTCACCTGGCAAGCTGCTTACCTTTTGGGCCCGCTAGAGTATTGGCAGGACCAGCGTTGATCGAACATCCGCATGGCTTTCGCATTCTCGAGGTACGACCGGAATATCGTGCCATTGGTTTCGATATTCACTGGGTCTCGCTAACCCAGGCAGACGAGATGCTTTGCACTGAAGGACCGGGAATGCTGCTTTCTCGCATGTTAGGGCATTTGAGTTGTGCGCGAACTGGCCATTTGCCATATCATCACCAGACCCGGGAGAAATCCGGCTAAGCGCTCAGCAGCTTGTGGTCTATGCCTTCAGGTTAGCAACTCTTCGATCACGGCAGCTACACCTTCTCCTACTGGCATGACATGTCGCTTGGCTGATGCTCTGGCTGCCAAAGAAGCATCGCCCACCGCAACCCCCAATCCCGCTAGCTGGAGCATCTCGGCATCGTTATCCGCGTCGCCAAAAGCCACGATTTCTGTTGGTGAAATGTCGAATCTTTTCGCCAGCTCGGCTAACGCCAGCCCTTTGGCTACGCCTGATGCCGCAAATTCCAGATAGCGTCTTGTACTGCGCACTACATAAAGTCGATCTTGCAAGGCTTGTTTCAAAGGAAGCTCGTAACGATCTAGAATTTCTGGAGTGGCAATTGCCACTAGCTTGGTAACCTGATCTTGCACCGCAGCAAAGCTACAGACAACCTCCGGGGTCACCCTGGCCTGCTGACAATACCATTCGCATTCCGGCGTGATTTTTTCTACTAGTAGACAGTCTTGACGATAGAGGTTCAGATGCAAGCCCGTTTCACGTATCAACTTGATAGCCAGATCAGTCAAGTTATCCGGGATATGATGATGCCACCAGGTTTCCAGCGTGACCGGATCCCTTACCCACGCCCCTTGATAAGTTATCAAGGGAACCGTGATACCCAGCTGACGAGCATAAGGCAATGCTGCCCGAAACATACGGCCAGTAGCAATAGTGACCTTTAACTTTGCCTGCCTGGCACGCGCAAAGGCTGCTATGATACGCTCTGAAAGATTGAGATCATGGCTTACCAGCGTACCATCAAGATCAGTGACAATTAAGCGATACATTGTTGATTGATGTTTGACCCGAAATCTGACAGGCGACTATACTTGCAAAGGGCCAAAACTGGTACCCGGGTGTTCGCGCTTAGATCTGCAAGTATAAGCATGACTGATAGTAACGTTATCATCATTATCACCGGTCTGTCTGGCGCAGGCAAGACCCAAGCCTTACGTTGCTTCGAGGACATGGGTTTTTTCTGCGTTGACAACCTCATTCCACCGCTATTGCCACAGTTCATCGAGCTGGTTTATTCGCGCTGTCCACAGTTAGCAATCGTAGCCGACAGTCGGGGTGGAGTATTTTTCGCTGAACTCTTGGGGGTTTTGGAAAATGTCGGCAAGCGCGAGCTGCCTATTAGAATATTATTTCTTGAAGCAGCAGACGATGTATTGTTCAGGCGCTTCAGCGAAACGCGACGGCGGCATCCACTATGGGGGAAAGGCTCCTTATTAGAAGCCATTGGCGCTGAGCGCGTGCAACTAACCGAAGTTCGAGCGCGTGCTTCGGTAGTTATGGATACTTCCGATCTCTCTAACAAGCAGTTCAAAGAAAAGTTAATGGCGAATTTCATCTTGCCGTCGCAAGCGGAAGCCGCCATGCAGATCACGATCATTAGCTTTGGCTATAAGTTTGGAACGCCACTCGATGCCGATTTGCTGTTCGATGTCCGCTTTTTGCCTAACCCGCATTACGATCGCCAGCTACGCCCCTTTACCGGCATGGATCTTCAAGTCCAACAATTCGTAATCAACCATCCAGTCACCCAGGAATTCTTGCAACGCTTCTTGGATTTGACCGAATTCCTGATACCACATTACCAAAAAGAAGGGAAAACCCACCTAGCCATTGCGATTGGTTGTACGGGCGGCCGCCATCGCAGTGTAGCCATCGCACATTACCTGGCAGAATACCTCCGTGACCTACAGCATTCGGTCGTTGAACTGCACCGTGACATCGAACGACAGGCTGAATACTATGCAGCTTTAGGCGACAAGCCAGCTAATTGATACTGATGAAAAATTTCAGCAAATGGCTGGTGCCGGGTGTAGGGTTAAAGCGCTGGTTATTACTAGCAGCTAGTGGGGTACTGGCGGAAAGCGGCGGGGTAATAGCTCTTACCATTGCCATACACCGCACCCTTCACTGGAAGCTGACACTGGATCTTTGGTTGTCGAGTTCAGGCAGCCTGTTGATTATTCTCGGCATGAGCATGGCAGTAATTGGTGGTCAGAACGTAGTTAGAGTAGTAGTGCATGCCTTGAGGACCTCGAATACGCCATCGCTAATCGAGGCCCTATACCGCAGTCGTTCGAGACGTGGCCCGCGCATCGTGGTGATAGGCGGAGGAACCGGATTGTCTTCGGTGCTGCGTGGACTCAAAGCTTATTCTGATAATCTTACCGCCATCGTGACCATGGCCGACGATGGCGGATCATCAGGTCGCCTGCGCGCTGAACTTGGCGCACTACCTCCCGGCGATGTGCGCAACTGCCTGGTAGCACTGGCTGGCGAAGAAGAACTGTTGGCCGCTCTCTTCAACTACCGTTTCCCGCAAGGCGGATTGGAAGGTCACAGTTTTGGGAACCTGTTTATTACCGCACTGGCAAATCTCACCGGAGATCTGGAGCAGGCAATACAAGCAGCTAGTCGGGTACTGGCCATACGTGGGCAAGTGCTTCCAGCTACCTTGTCGTCGGTAGAACTAGTTGCCAGATTGGCCGATGGCAGCATGGTCCGTGGCGAATCCGCCATCTCGCATTCCCGCTTGCCCATTTGTGAGGTAAAGTGCGATCCTGCCAATCCGCCTGCCGTGCCCGCTGCACTGCGGGCAATCCGTGAAGCGGATGCCATCGTGCTTGGCCCTGGTAGTCTTTATACTTCCGTGTTACCCAACCTCTTGATTACAGAAATACTCAACGAAATCCGGCGATCGATGGCACCAAAAATCTACATTTGCAATGTCATGACTCAACCCGGCGAAACCGATAATTACACGGTTTCGCACCATATCAAGGCATTGCAACGCATCGGCGGAACCTCGCTTTTCTCTTATGTACTGGTTAATCAGGATCCTCCACAACGTCTACTGGGGAAATACGAGGAACAAGGCCAGCACCCGGTAGAATTGGACCTATCAGAAGTAATAGCCACCGGAGTTACACCCATTGCAGGGTCGTTTCTCGACGAACAGGCCACGGTTCGCCATGACTCGGCAGCCCTGGCCAGAGCATTGTTTGACTGGCTTACCAGCCTCAAGCGTGAACAAACTGGCAAGCTCTCGGCTAAGCCCTGGGGGGGATTTGAGCTATAGCCAAGCCGTACGTACTAGTATCGCTGCCCAAGATCCGGTAACACCTTGCTGCCGCATAGCTTTACTGGTGGCACTCCTGGCCTTTGCCGGCAGAACCACCGCCGAATCGTATTGCCTGGAAGTAGAAAACGCTGCAGTAGCACGGCAAGCTTTTCGAGTCGCCAAAGCCATGGGAGATAGCGCACCACGCCTGGTTCACAGTAGCCATCCTTACCAGGTTGCGCTAACCATGGTGCCACCATTACTAGCGGAAGCTATCCACTCGGCCAAATTAGAACGGACAAAATTCCTACGCCGCACTTGCTGCCGGCGAACCTGGCTCAAAGGTGCCTTCCTGGCTTGTGGCTCTCTCACCAGGCCAGAGCATGGCTATCATTTAGAGTTCTCCGCATCTGGCAACCTCGTTCTGATAATCCAGGATCTTTTGCTAAAAGAGGGAATTCGGGCAAGACGCGACGAACGGCGCAGCTATATCAAAGCAGCAGAAGATATTGTCGCCTTTCTCTCGCTAATTGGTGCAGTTGCCATTCGGCTCACTTACGAACAAGTGCTAATGGGGCGTGACTTGAAAAACCAAGTACAACGTGCTGTAAATTGCGACACTGCCAATCTCGACAGAACGGTAGAAGC
>JACQUT010000244.1 GCA_016267585.1 Cyanobacteria bacterium NC_groundwater_1444_Ag_S-0.65um_54_12 | reverse complement strand
CTGGTAGTCAGCGTGGCCAAGAAGTATCTGGGTAGAGGTCTGTCTTTTTTAGACCTGATTCAAGAAGGGAATCTAGGACTCATTAGAGCGGTAGAGAAATTTGATTATCGTCGCGGTTATAAGTTTTCAACTTATGCGATGTGGTGGATCCGGCAAGCCATTACTCGGGCGCTTGCCGACAAAGCAAGAACCATTCGTATCCCGGTGCATCTCGTCGAAACTATCAATCGCTTACGTGCTATCTCACAACGCCTTACGCAAAACTTGGGGAGGCGTCCTTCGGACGAAGAGATCGCCCAGAATGCCAATCTAACGGTCGAGAAAATCAAGGAAATCAAACGCGTGGTAAAAGACACCATTTCGCTTGAAACACCGATCGGAAAAGAGGAAGAAAGTCGTCTGGGAGATTTCATTGTCGATCGCGAGGCACCAGGTCCGGCAGCAGCAGTCGCGCAGCTGCTGTTGCGTGAAGATGTACAGGCCGTGCTCACCGTGTTGTCGGCAAGAGAGCGCGAGGTCATCACGTTACGCTTTGGATTGGAAGACGGGCAAGTCCATACCCTGGAAGAGATTGGCAAGCGCTTTGGTGTTACTCGTGAACGGGTTCGTCAAATCGAAGGTAAAGCCCTGAATAAACTGCGACAGGTCATGATAGAACGACATATCAGCGAATATATCGAGTAGCGATTCAGGACGGCTCGTTGCTAGTCCAAATAGCGATCGGCTCACTGCTTATTAGCTCACCGGAATCCGTCATCCCCAGCACCTGAAACGTATGCTCACCATCAGTCAAACGCGACGTATCCAGAGGCCATTCGATACGTTCGCCGCTGGTGGGTAAAGTATTACCAGATTTTCCATCTATCGCCAGCTGCAAAACGGCGAACTTTTCGGGATGAGTCAGGTGGATCTTGAAATATGTCACCAGACGAATGGTGTTGCCTGCAGTAGGCCAGCTAATGAGAGCAGTGGGAGGCTTATAACATAGCTCAATTGGCCTAGCCCCTTCTCCCCCGGCGCTGCGCGCGTGATGGGGATCCTGCTTTTTTTGCTCCGGGTAATCAGCGCTGGTATCCGGTGCCAGTGCAGACAACAGTGGTGCGGTACCTGTTAACTGGCCAGGTATATTGGGTGAAGCGATAGCTGAGTTACTCGACCAGCTGCCAGCTGACAACGCTGGCGTTGCTTCAGTATTACTGGCTGGCGACCGCCTGATTGATTCGCGTGTCAATAAGGGAAAATCAGCAGTCCGCGCTATCAAACGACTGCCCAGTTGACTAGCTATTACCGTGACGAGCAGTACCAGTAGCGCACCCCAGAGCATCCCGTAATTGAAGCTTTTTTCTTTACCATGGTTGGCAAGCGCTTTTTCGTGGCACTGCTGGTTACGAATGTTTCTTCCCCTGCTGGCTGCTACTTTGATTCTTCGCGCCGGAAAGACAGATTTTGACGAATCTTCGGGAAAAACTTGAGCAGATAAGCGGCTAACCATGAGTTGACGCGTGAGCGATACCCCGGCAGTTGCCTCTTCTCGCTTCAGCGAGGGTTTCTTGGTGTCTGATTGCCCTTTGCGCAGCTGTTTCACCAGCTTATAGCAAGCCGGGCAATAACGTTCCTGGCAACAAGCTTCACAAATCGGGAGTCCGCAAAGCTTGCAAAGTTCGCTACTTTCTTGTTTGGGGTGAAAGAAGCACATGAACATGCGGTGAACTCACCCTTCGCTAGGTCTGGTGCCTGGATTATCGGTCAAAAAAAACTAAAGCTTCTTAAGCGAGCGTTAAGTTTGAGCTGTGACTTTTCATAGCGGCGTGCAACTGCTATGAAAAGTCAGTTGCACGCCGCTATGATCTGTCAAGGCAGCCGTAGTTGTTGACCGACAAAGATCAAATCAGGATGCACTATAATAGTCCGGTTAAGCTGATAAATAGAGTACCAGCGCGCTCCTGCTCCCAAATGTCCTTTTGCCAGCGACCATAAACTGTCGCCCGCCGCAACTCGAACCAGACGAGTGACGGACGGCCGCGACCTTGATTGTGCTACCGCTAGTTTCGGTAAAGTCAACGGCTGGCCCGGAAATATCCAATGGGGATCGTGAATTTGCTTGTTATTGGCTCGCCAAAGCATGTCCCAGTTGAGGGGATCGCCCAGCTGGCGAGCAGCAATTGCCCAGAGCGTATCGCCGCGTTTCACTCGGTAAGTCCGGCTGCCAGCAGCAGTAGTGACAGGAAGACTGCTATGACCAGCAGGCAGAATGCGAGTAGCAGCAACCGGTATACTGCTGGGAGCTTGGCGAACTCTGAGCACGTCGGGTGTGGGCCGGACCGTGGCTTTGCGCGTAGGCTCATGGCGGAGCTCAGTTGACCTTTCCCGCTCGCCCCCGGCGCTGCGCTCCGAAGGGATCCCCGCTGTAGGCAAGGTCAATTGAGCTTCGCTATCAGCGGGCCGCGCTGCCCGGCCAGCTGGCGCGGGTTGCACTCCGCTGGCAGCTGTCTGCTGGCCAGTCAAACGTCCGCTAGCGGTAGTTGGCAATTTAGTGGGAACTGGCCGGTGGACAAGCGGGCTGGGCTCGGGCGCTGGCAGACGGACCAATCCCACGAAAACGGTGCCTTTGGCTGATAAGCCACTAGTAACTAGCAAAAAAGCACGATAGCCAGCTTTTTCCACCCTGAGCTTGCCACTTGCCACCAGATCACCAGGCAAAGCAACCTTCCCTTGCGCATCAGTTTGCCCCAGTTGCTGTTCATTATCTTTCATGATGCGAGCACCGCTCAGCGGCTTTCCGGTACTGGCATCCAGGACTTTTAACGAGATAAGCGTTTCGTCCGACTGGTTAGTAGCAGCTGGCGTTGCTGCTTGAGCGATCAAGGACGGTCGGCCAGCGAAAGCCGCCAGCGCCAGCCAGGCTACTAACCGAGGCCAGCGCCTTTTACCAGAATCAAGAGAACGCCACAAGTGACTCTGCCGCAAGATATTGGCATGCCGACGGCCCCAAGAGCCATTATCGGCAGCGGCACCGAGCCACGCTAGTTCTAGAAAAATTGAATCTTCCAGAGCAAACGCTGAATATGCAGGCATGGGCGCGAGTATACCGCCGGTCGCCTGCCAACCGCAACTGTCATGGCCAGGCTACCAGGGAGTCGGCATGCGCACCCGGTTATTGTTCCAATCTGCCACGTAAACGTTCAGTGACGAAGGAACCATGGGCGTGCCGGTCAAGGATGAGAGCTAGTCGGCAGCGCTAGTCGCTTTTGTTGTTGTTCCATGAGACGCCATTCGGCTGCCAAATAACTGCCCAGGTAAATGGGCAAGCCCAACCCCATTCCGATCTTGAAAATTGGCCAACCATAAGTAACTAGCGGAGAGTCAATTTGCGCCTTATCTCGCTCGGTTTGATAAGCCAATAATCCGGCCACCCCACCCAGCATTAACAAACCAAAACCTATCGTACCAGTCAAAATAATGGGATCGCGCAGCAGGTCCTCATTTCCCAGCTGGCGCTCTGCTGATTGGCTCGCAGCGGTTTCACCATCCACCCGCCAGATAACGGGCATGCAACTGGTTGCTAGCCAGCTCAACCCCAACACCAATAGCAGACGATACATCGTGCTGGCTATCCTAGCACTTTTAACGTTTTCTTACTCTTAAGTTCTCTGAAATTCCGAAAGCCATGTGGCAATAAATGGCGACAATAAAGCTTAAAGTAATCAAGAAATGGAGCATACGCGATGACAGTTGGCGAAGCCAGTAACAAAAGTAATCCCGTGATAGCGAAAAAGAAAATCAATGGCATAAAACCAGTAAAATGCAAAAGTAGTGCCAGCACTGATTCGCAACGTGCGCAAACGTTGCTGAACGATAGCTATACCCGTGCTTCACAACTAGAAAAAGAGCTATCCGCAGCAAATACCAGGATTACTGACCTGGAGGCTTTGCGATCCGCAAAAGATAGAGAAATTGACAAATTACGGGACCAAATGGTAGAAGCGATGGCCGAAAGTAATAGTAATCGGTCGGCTAGACAAGATCTTGCACGTGCGGAGACCGAACTGGCCTCGGCCAGGAGCAAAATCGCCAGCCTGGAAAGCGGAAAAACCGGCAAGGAAATGCAACTCAATATCCTGCGTGAGCTGATCGACAAACTCGCGCATGAGGTCAACGCCAACGATCATAGATGGTCTAGAATCAGTAAACGTACTAAAGATGAGCAATATCCTTTTCTTAACGATATGTGGGTAAGCCTGAAAAACCAGATTTATCAGTTGAACAATACTGCCAAGGCCAGTAAAGAGAAATCGAGTTACTGGGATCTACTAAATCAGTTCAAACAGTAGAACACTTTGCTTCAGTTGACCGTCAGAAAAACTGCCGTGATCAAATACTAGCTGTTCGCTGCCTCTCGGCCCAAAAGTTGCCAGGATCACACCCCCTACCCTGGCAGGGGGTTGCTTTTATTTGTCATGAAATGTTAGAAGTATTATAGATAGCTAGATAATAGGATTACTTAGTAATGAATTCTCGTAAAGCAGCAGGCCAATCTGAAGCGGTTGGTG
>JACQUT010000237.1 GCA_016267585.1 Cyanobacteria bacterium NC_groundwater_1444_Ag_S-0.65um_54_12 | reverse complement strand
CTGTTATCCTTGACTTCTGCTATCTTCATTTACAATGAAGGCGTCGCCAGAATGGTTTTACCCAGAAGCTACTGGTAATAAAAATGTTTTTGCTCGGCTGGCTGAAGGAGATTCGATGCATACACAGTTAGCGGAAGAAATTGTCAAGGACAGCGGTCTGGGCGAGCTGCTAGCGGGGAAATCACATGTAACGCTACGAGCACCACGCGGTCAGCGACTGCTCTGCAAGGGCTGGCTACAGGAAGCTGCTTTGCGAATGTTGCTTAATAATCTCGATCCGGCGGTTGCTGAACACCCAGCAGAACTTATCGTTTATGGCGGCTCTGGCAAGGCAGCTCGCAACTGGGACTGTTTACGGGTCATAGTCAAGTCATTGTTGGCACTGGAAGATGACGAGACCTTGCTCGTGCAATCTGGCAAGGCAGTGGGTGTTTTTCGCAGTCATTGTGATGCCCCGCGAGTTTTGCTGGCTAACAGTAATTTGGTGCCGCAGTGGGCCAACTGGGAAACCTTTCGGGAACTGGAAGCACGCGGGCTAATCATGTTTGGCCAAATGACTGCTGGCAGCTGGATTTATATTGGCACTCAAGGGATTTTACAAGGCACGTACGAGACATTCCGAGCGCTGGCAGGACGCCATTTTGCTGGGAGTTTAGCTGGTCGTTGGGCTCTTACTGCTGGTTTGGGCGGCATGGGCGGTGCACAGCCGCTCGCTATTACGATGAATGGTGGGGTAGCGTTAGTAGTAGAGGTTGACGAAAGCCGGATCCGGCGTCGTATAGAGACCGGCTACCTGATGACCTGGGCCAATTCTTTGACCGAGGCGCTGGCACTTGTTCGCCGAGCCGTGGAACGCAAAGATCCTTTGTCAGTTGGTTTGCTGGGTAATATCGCCGAGATAGCTCCGCTATTGGTTGAGTTGGGCATTGTCCCCGATGTGGTGACTGATCAGACATCCGCTCATGATCCTTTGACTGGTTATATCCCGGTAGGCTTATCCATTGCGGCGGCACGGGAGCTGGCATCGGAAAACCGGACAGAGTATCTGTCGCGCGTTGGCCAGAGTGCTGCTTCACATGTTAGAGCTATTTTGGCCATGCAAGAACGGGGGGCGATCGCTTTTGATTATGGGAATAATCTGCGCCAGCTGGCTCATGATCATGGAGTCAAGCTAGCTTTTTCCTATCCTGGTTTCATCCCTGCTTATTTGCGCCCATTATTTTGCCAGGGTAAGGGGCCGTTCCGTTGGGTAGCGCTCTCTGGCGATCCAGCTGATATTCAGCGAATCGATCGTTATATTCTAGAGGAATTCGCGGACGATGCCGGTTTGGTGCGGTGGATCGGCTTGGCAAGCGAACTGGTAAAATTCCAGGGTTTGCCAGCACGCATCTGTTGGTTAGGTTACGGCGAACGTTTACGTTTAGGGTTGGCCATTAACTATTTAGTGGCGCGTGGCGAACTCGCTGCACCGGTGGTAATTGGCAGAGATCATCTCGATTGTGGCTCGGTTGCCTCACCCAATCGTGAAACCGAGGGAATGTTAGATGGTTCTGATGCGATAGCCGATTGGGTATATCTCAACGCCTTATTGAATGCCATAGGGGGAGCTACCTGGATCTCACTTCATCATGGCGGTGGAGTAGGTATCGGATATTCTTTGCACGCTGGCATGGTAGTTGTAGCAGACGGCACGCTTGCTGCAACTCGGCGTTTGGAACGTGTGCTTACTACCGATCCTGGCATGGGTGTCATTCGCCATGCCGATGCTGGCTATGTCGAGGCGTTGAACTTTGCCAGGGCGCAGGGCATTATGGTGCCGATGCGAGACAGTGGGGATTGATCTCTATGGTTGCTGATATAGTGCTGTTAATACAGCATGCTGCTGCGGTCGTCACGCCTGGTATGGTTGGTCCATTGTCGGGCAAGCAGCAGGGCACGCTGGCCATAATTCCGGATGGAGCAATTGCTTGTGCCGCTGGGCGGATAGTAGCGGTAGGCCCTACTGATGAGGTTCGCGCTGCTGTAGCTGTCGGGCCTGGTACGCGAATATTGGATGCTACTGGCTGCGTGGTAACGCCTGGGTTGGTTGATGCTCATACGCATGTGGTTTATGCTGGTGAAAGAGTCGCGGAATTCGAGCTGAGAGCTGCTGGTGCAACTTACGCCGAGATCTTGGCTGCGGGCGGTGGTATTCATCGAACGGTCCAGGCTACTCGACAGGCGTCTTTATCAGATTTGGTCGTCCAGACGTCTAGACGGCTGGATCGCATGCTCGGGTCAGGCACCACGACAGCCGAAGCAAAAAGTGGCTATGGGCTCGATTGTGAAACGGAGCTAAAGCAGCTGGCAATTATGGCAGATGACCTGGCAAATCATCCGCTGGAACTGGTGCCGACTTATCTAGGGGCGCATGCGGTGCCACCAGGGCAAGATGCCGATTCTTACATTCAATTGATAGTAGATACGATGCTTCCTGCGGTAGCAGCCCAGGGGATAGCACGTTTTTGCGATATTTTTTGCGAGGTTGGTGTATTTAGCCGGGAGCAAAGTGAACGGTTACTCCGAGCAGGTTTAGCTTACGGCCTTCGTCCCAAGATTCATGCCGACGAGTTCGCGAATACGGGTGGAGCGCTTTTGGCAGCACAATTGGGAGCTATTTCTGCTGATCACCTGCACCACGCGCATGATGATGGGTTGCGTGCTTTAGCTGTCAGCGGTACGGTAGCGGTTTTGCTACCTGGTACGAATGCTTTTTTAGGCCTGACGGAGCAAGCGCCAGCTCGCCGCATGGTGGAGTTAGGCGTGCCGGTCGCATTAGGCACTGATTTTAACCCCGGATCTTGTCCGAGTGCCTCGCTGGCTTTGATGATGTCGTTAGCAGTTTGTCAACTGAGGCTCTCGCCGGCTGAGGCATTGGTTGCGGCTACGGCAAATGCGGCGGCAGCTTGTGGTTTGGGCGATCGCCTGGGCCGCCTGGCGCCCGGCTATCAGGCTGACATGGTACTTTGGGAAGGCACTGATTATCGAGAGATTGCTTATTATATCGGTGCCAATTTGGCGCGGGTAGTTATCAAAAAGGGTCAGGTAGTTGCGCCGCCATAAGCGGTACAGTGCGCAGTATCAAGGTAATTATATTTTCGAAACGAGGCAGGTATTATGTCGCAGCTCATAGAGTGTGTACCCAACGTAAGTGAAGGTCGGCGTACTGAAGTGATTACCATGCTTTGGGAGGCGATGGCTGCCGAGCGTGGGATAACTCTGTTAGATCGCACGTCTGACCTGAGCCACAATCGCACGGTCTTTACCTTGGTCGGTAATGCCAAAGCCTTGCGTGGCGCCATTTTGCGTCTCTATGAAGCGGCAATCGCGCATATCGATTTGCGAGAACATAAAGGGGAACATCCCCGAATGGGAGCGGTCGATGTAGTGCCTTTTGTGCCGGTGCGCGATTGCGATCTGGCGTGTTGCGTAGAGTTGGCAAAAGCGGTAGGAGCCGAAGTAGCCAAATTGTTTGGCATACCAGTGTTTCTCTATGCCGCGGCAGCGCGCGTGGCGGAACGGCGAGTGTTGGCAAATATCCGTAAAGGTGAATTCGAAGGCTTGGTCGAGAAGTTGGCTGAAACCCAATGGCACCCTGATTTTGGCCCCTCGGTTCCCCATCCTGCCGCTGGTGCGACAGCGATAGGCGCGCGGCCGTTTTTGATTGCTTATAATCTCCAGCTCGGCACGAAGGATTTGAAAATTGCCCAAAATATTGCCAAGGCAGTGCGGGCATCGAGCGGGGGATTGCAAAATGTGCAGGCTCTCGGGGTATATCTTGCCGAAAGACAAGTGGCGCAAGTCTCGATGAATCTCCTTGACTTTGAAAAGACGTCCCTTTATCGCGTTCAAGAGTTGGTGAAGGCTGAAGCCAAGCGTTATGGTGTTGCGGTAACTGATTCCGAAATAGTCGGGCTTATACCGCAAGCAGCGCTAAACGAGGCGGCGGCAGCATATTTGCAGGTAGGTAATTGGTCAATCGATCTGGTCTTGGAGGAACGAATCCGCCAGCAACAAGAAGTGGGGTGCGATTTTTCAGAATTGCCAATTCCTGATTTTTTGGGAAAGGTCGCAGCGAGTTCGGCGGTACCCGGTGGTGGCAGTGTAGCCGCATTAGCTGGCGCACTGGCTAGCGCACTAGTTGCCATGGTGGGCCGGCTGACCAAAGGGCCAAATTATGAACAGGTGAAAGCGACGGCTGATCAGCTCGTGACTGCCGGCGAGGCTGCCGTTACCGAAGCCCTGCAGGCGGTGAATAGTGATGCGGCTGCTTTTCAAGCTGTTATCGCGGCGTTGGCTCTTCCTAAAGAAACCGCGGAAGAGAAGCAACAGCGCCGCGACCAGATACAAGAAGCCACCAAGCTTGCTGCCAAGGTGCCATTGCAAGTTGCCGAACAAGCCGTTGCAGTAGCTGATTTAGCCCTGTTGGCTCTGGAGCGTGGTAATCAGCAGGCTGCGTCAGATGCCGGAGTAGCAGTGCTGCTAGCGTTAGGGTCCTTGGAAGGCGCCCTGCTTAACGTTGCCATTAACCTGGACGCCATCAAAGATGCTAGCTGGGTATCTGAACAGCGAGCGATTGCTATTGAGCTTCTGATAAAGGCTAAATCCCTTCGTGAGCGACTTTGGGAAGTTCTGTCAGACAAGATCCCCGAGGTGGCATTGCAGAACAGGCTGCTGAAAGACTCCAAGGGCAGGCCGGCTCAGGCAATGCGGTAAGAGAAGGCGAATGACACACAGCATACGGCAAAGAGACTCCATAACGGTTGGCGGTGAGCAGTTAACTGTTGAGGAAGTAGTTCGGGTGGCACGCTTTGCTGTGCCAGCGGCGTTGCATCCGGCTTGCCAAGAACGAGTAGCGCAAAGCAGGCGTTTTGTAGAGGAATTGATTGCGGAGGGCCAAGCCGTCTATGGTGTGACTACGGGGTTCGGTGCGCTCAAGGATCGGCGCATCCCACCGCATGCCGTAGCGGATCTGCAACAGAATCTCATACGTAGTCATGCTTCAGGTGTAGGCAAGCCATTATCGCGTGAGGTGGTGCGAGCGATGCTGCTTTTGCGAGCTAATGCCTTGGCCAAAGGAGCATCTGGGGTGCGCATAGAGATCATTGAACGCTTACTTGATCTGTTAAATTGCCGTTTACATCCAGTTATTCCGTCGCAAGGCTCTGTCGGGGCTTCCGGTGACCTGGCTCCTTTGGCGCATATGGCGCTTTCGCTGGTAGGCGAAGGTTGGCTTGAGCGAGAAGGTGAACTGTTGCCAGCAGGAGAAGCGCTGGCACAGGCCAATCTTTCGCCCATACGACTAGGTGCCAAGGAAGGTCTCGCTCTTATTAATGGTACACAGCTGATGACGGCCATTGGTTGTCTGGTACTTTGCGATGCCAAAGCGCTAGCGAAGTTAGCAGATATCGCCTGCGCCATGTCGCTCGATGCTTGCTTGGGATCAAGCCGGCCTTTTTTGCCATATTTTCAAGAACTCCGACCGCATCCGGGGCAACTGGTCAGTGCTCGGAATTTGCTTAGACTTTTGGCAGATAGTGAAATTTTTGCTTCGCATGTCGACTGCAATCGCGTGCAAGATTGCTATTCGTTACGTTGTGCGCCACAAGTTCATGGTGCTAGTCGCGATACTTTTTCTTATGCGCATGATGTGCTGAAGATAGAAATCAATGCAGTGACTGATAATCCGCTCATCTTCCCGGAGCGGCGAGAGGTCCTCACCGGTGGCCATTTTCATGGGCAACCAGTTGCACTGGCCATGGATTTTTGCAAGATAGCGTTAGCCGAGCTGGCTAACATTTCAGAACGGCGCATTGAGCGCCTCGTTAACCATCATTATTCCAACGGTTTGCCAGCTTTTTTGACAAGCGATGGTGGTCTCAATTCCGGTTACATGCTGGCGCAGTATACAGCAGCGGCTTTGGTGAGCGAGAACAAGGTGCTTGCTCACCCGGCAGCGGTCGATTCGATCCCGACCGGTGCTGGGCAGGAAGATCACGTTAGTATGGGCACCATAGCAGCCAGGCAAGCCCAGGAGATTTTGTCCAACGTCCAGCAAGTATTGGCGATCGAGCTAGTTTGCGGAGCGCAGGGGCTAGATTTTCGTCGTCCCTTGCGGCCAGGCGTAGGCAGCATGGCTGCCTACGAGGCGATACGTGAAATAGTGCCGCGCCTGGGCGCTGATCGCCCTTTGTGGGAAGACTGGCAATCTGCGGTACAGTTAGTGCGGGACGGTGGAATTTTACAAAAGGTGGAAGCTGCAGTCGGAAGTCTGGATTAATGGACTTTTTACAGCAAATCGCCGGGAAACTGGTCGTCTCGTGTCAGGCACAGTCAGGTGAACCGCTTCATGGCTCAATTTATATGGTCAAGATGGCGCAAGCTGCTGCCATGGCTGGTGCTGCCGCTATCCGGGCTGAGAGTCCGCCTGATATCGCAGCGATCAAGGCTGCAACTAGCTTGCCAGTACTAGGTCTCTGGAAATTTGAAACTGATGGCGGGCATTGGGCTCGTATTACTCCTACTTTTGAAGCCGCTAGCCAGATTGCTGCTGCTGGAGCCGATGCCATTGCCATAGAAGCTACTCCCAGTCCGCGGCCTGATGGTCAAACTCTTGCTACTACCTTTGCGTTAGTTCATCGTAAACTTGGGAAACTCATAGTGGCGGATATCTCCACATTAGCAGAAGGGCTGGCTGCAGTACGGCTTGGTGCTGATGCGGTAGCCACTACTTTGGCGGGTTATACGTCACAAAGCGGTGGACCCCGGCACCAACCAGACTTCGAGCTATTGAGTGCTTTGGTAGCACAGTGTTCCGTGCCGGTCTTGCTGGAAGGTCACGTTTGGTATCCAGAACAAGCTAAAGAGGGTCTGCGTCGGGGGGCTCATGCGGTAGTGGTGGGCTCGGCCATTACCCGACCGCAGCTCATTGCCAAGCGTTTTGTCGAGGCCATTTATGGTTGAACAATTGGCTGTTGGTTTGGATGTGGGCGGTACCAAGATTCTGGGGGGCCTGGTACGGGGAGCTGACGGTCACGTATTAGCCCAGATACGCTTGACTACGCCGCTGGCAGACGGTTCCGCCGAGATCTTGCGATCGCTAGTAGCTGCAGTGCAAAAGCTCAAAGCAAGAGCAGATGATTACCGCTCTGATAGAATTGTCGGAATCGGGGTGGCGTCTGCCGGTCATGTGGACTGGGAGAGTGGCGAGATTACTGATGGCACACCCAATATTCCTGGTTGGGCGGGCACGTCAATTGCCGCCAATATCAATGCAGCGACTGGTTTACCGGTGTGTTGCGATAACGATGGCAATGCAGCAGCCTGGGGTGAAGCCTGGATTGGGGCAGGGCAAGGCAAACGGTCGTTGGTGGCGATCACCCTGGGGACGGGTTTTGGAGCTGGCATTTATGATCGCGGCCATTTGTTGCGGGGCGAACGCGGTGGCGGAGCTGAATTAGGTCATATCATACTGGTGCCTGATGGTAGACCTTGTAATTGTGGTCAGCAGGGTTGCGTCGAGGCTTATGTCTCGGGAACAGCTATTAGTCGCCAGGCTCAACACTTTTGGGGGCCAACGGCGACGACCCAGGAAGTTTTTAGCCGGGCGAGGATGGCTGATCCAATAGCATGTGAGTTGACGGCGGAATTTGCCCGTTACCTCGCTTTGGCGCTGCTCAGCATTTTTAATATCTGCGATCCTGAAGTGATATTGCTAGGGGGCGGAATTGCTGCGCAAGCAGATCTTTTTTTATCCCAGGTTCGTTCGCGCCTGAATCGGATCTTGGGCGGTCGTCGTTGGTCCGGGGAGCAGATACAAATTGCTGCTTTGGGCGAGCGGGCCGGAATGATTGGCGCTGCGGGACAGGCTATCGAGCGCTTCGGTTTGCGGCATGCTTAGACCCGGTGAGCGATTTGCTGCGTTTGCCATGGCATTGCTAGCTGTTTTAGTGCCAGGTATTTTAAGCTTGATTTGGGATGCACCAGCCGATGCGACACCTGTCATTATTCGAAAAGTTTCCTATGACGATGCCCGGCAACGGTTGCTCTTCGAGCTTTCTGGTCCAGCTCCTATTCGCACGCGTCGTCTAGATCGGCGTATTATTTTAGAAATTCTCGATGCCAGGCTGCATGATGGGCCTCAAATAATCAAGCTGGATGGCCAGCTAATTCTCGCGCTGAAGATATCAGAAATAACAGGTAATCCGCCGTTGGTTAGCGCTGAACTGCTGCTTGCACCAATAGCAGAGCCTAATATCCGTCTGGAACAGACGGCTAATCGCCTGTTTATTAATATTGTGGGGTCAGCAATCTATCAAAGCGAGCGAGATTGGGAACTATTACCAGTTATTCCTGAAAGCCCTCTTCCTGCGCTGTCAAATAGCCGTGCTCCAGCATTGCTAGTGCCCACACCTTTTATCGTTAGCGATTCGACAAGATCAGCGGAATTATTTCCGAGTAATTGGCAACCTTTACCAGGTTACCGTTCTTTTTGCTTGTTATACCTACAACAAGCCGAAGTGCTCGAAGACATACCACGGCAACGAGTGGTCGGTTTCCCTACTGGCGTGGCTAGCTTTGAACTTCAGCAGTGGTTAACCCCGATTTTTGGGATGAACTTGGCAGGTCATTTCTGGGATTGGCAGGCACGTGGCAGCGTTTCAGTAAACCGGCGTGAGATTTTCGGTGCGGCACGCGTAGCGG
>JACQUT010000236.1 GCA_016267585.1 Cyanobacteria bacterium NC_groundwater_1444_Ag_S-0.65um_54_12 | reverse complement strand
GCGTTGGATCGAGCCAAGTTCGGACCATCTATGTCGAGCGGGATCAGAGCAACTTGATCATTTTGCCGCCGGGCGCGCATTCTCTTTACTTTCCTGGCGGCATTATTTACCTCGATCGTTATGGCTCCTATCGCAGCCCGATGTTACTGGAGCAGGGGCTTTATTATTCGGTAATATCCCGGATCCGGAATTGGGATAAGCAGATGATAGAGCAAGTCATCGCCCTTCCTCCAGCCCATAGGGGCAAATTCACTAATTATCTCGCGCTGCCGCCAACCCTGCCGGAGCGGGTCCGCCGCCTGGCAGAGCAAATTGCCGGTGATTTGGCGAATCCTTACGCTCAGGTGATGGCGCTTCGTGATTATCTGGCGCAGACCTATCCCTACGATCTCAAGATTCCCCACTTTCCGATCAATGTAGATCAAGTAGATCATTTTCTTTTCTCCCAGCGGCGCGGCTACTGCGAGCACTTTGCCTCGGCGCTGGCATTGTTAGCGCGGGTGGTGGGGATACCGACACGCTTGACTACTGGTTATCTGCCAGGCCGCTATAACCCGTTTACGGGGTACTGGGAAGTGAGATCTGCTGATGCCCATGCGTGGACCGAGTGCTATTTTACCGGGTTAGGCTGGGTGCCTTTCGATGCCACTCCTGGCGCGCGTGACCCGCTGGAGTTCATTACCGAGCGTCCGTTGTTGCCAGCGCTGGCCATTGCCGGCTATGCGCATGAACGATTAGGAGTAGCATTCTGGTATATTCTGGCCGCTGCGCTAGCAATCACTTTGGGGGCAGCATGGTGTTTTCGACCTGCGGCGATCACGCTTAGAAGTTTACGAAAAACCGTTACCACCCGTCAGGCTTATCGAGCTAGCTACGCCTACCTCAAGCTTATTTCGCAATTACAGCGTTACGGCCTGGAACGTCCTGCTAGCTGGTCCGGTGCCGAGTACTTGCTTGCTGCTCGTCGTTTACCAGCCCTCCTGGATAAGGTGAAACAATTAGAGAACTTTATCAATACTTATGAGGCAATGCGCTTTGGCCCGCCGGATCAAAGTGATTTTCAAAAACAACTGGACAATTTGGCCCAACATTTACGATCAAGAGTTAGCAAAAATAAATAATGCTTCTCCGCCGTTTCCTCGGCTAAAATGATGATTCGCAGATTTCGCGATTAATTGCCGGGGGTGCAGAAAAATCGGGGCTAAAACCACCAGGGAATAAAAGCGAAAAAAGGGAATTGCAGTGGACGATAAGGCCCGGGTACGTGCAGCTGCTGACATTCTGGAAGTAGCTGGCGCTTACACGGTTTTGAAACGGCGCGGCGCTCGTGGTTACGAGGGCCTCTGCCCCTTTCATTCCGAGCGTACTCCTAGCTTCCGGGTTCTTACCGAGGAAGGGATCTTCCGCTGTTTTGGCTGCGGCGCTAAAGGTAACGTCATTGATTTCGTCATGCAAAAAGAAGGCATGGATTTTCGCCAAGCCCTGCAGACCCTGGCTGAACGCCATGGCGTGACCTTGTCTGATGCCACCAGTGAACAGTTCGAAGGGCGGCAACATTTGCGAGACGTCATTGCCGCGGCAGCTGCTTATTTTCGGGATATTTTCCAACACCCAGCTCGCGGCGCGACAGCACGCGCGTATGCTGCCCAGCGTGACCTGTCCGGGGAAACTATCGAGCTATTCGGAATAGGCGCGGCTCCCGATGATTGGAATGCGCTGCACCACCATCTGCTACAAGCCGGTCATTCGGCGGAACTGCAGGAAGCTGCCGGCTTGGTGCGGCTAGTTCCTTCGGGCGGCTACCGTGATATGTTTCGCAACAGATTGATCTTCCCCATTTGCACGGAATTAGGCACCATCATAGCGTTTGGCGGGCGGGCGATCGTCGCTGGCGACCAGCCCAAGTACCTTAATTCACCGGATACCGCTTTGTATCAGAAAGGGCATCAGCTTTTTGGCCTGCACCTTGCCAAAGCGGAAATTCGCCGCAAGGATCGCGCCATTCTAGTTGAGGGTTATGTCGATGTAGTTTCCTTGCATGGAGCGGGTTTTGGCGAAGCAGTCGGGGTACTGGGCACGGCTCTTACCTTGCAGCAAGCGCGCAGCCTGTTGCGGTTCACTGCTTCCAAGCGAGTAATCATAGCTTTTGACGCGGATTGGGCGGGTCAAACCGCTGTCGCTCGCGGTATTCCGGTACTGGAAGAGGTAGCTAAAGCTAGCGGGCTTTCTCTCTCCGTATTGATTGTACCCGATGGCAAGGATCCGGACGCCTTCATTGCGGCACAGGGTTCAGAAGCTTTTGCTGCCTTGCTGGATAGAGCGCCGGGCATGGTGGAATTTCAAATTCAACACACGCTCGATCATCATGCCGATTGCCAAAGTCCGGATGGCAAAGCCGAAGCAGTACGTAAATTGCTTCCGATTTTTCAAAGAATCGGCAGCCAAGCGCAAGCCGAACCCTACATACGCATGGTAGCTCGTCGTCTGGGTCTAAACGAGCTGAACCTCTTACTGGATCTTACTCAACACCTCCGGCATAATAGAGCGCTTCGCTATGAAACGCGCCCAGCAGCGGTTGTGCAACAACGTGTGGCAGAAGCAGAGCGAGGGCTCATTTTTTTAATGGTAGAGTACGCCGAGGTGCGAGCGCTGATGAGCGAGCGGCTCGCAGGAATTGAGTTCCCAGATCCAGCCTACCAGATCTTGCGGGAGCGGCTGGGCGCTGATTTGGCTGGAATGTCGGAATGGGACCGTTTGCTGACCGCACTGGAAGGCACCCCCGAATATGAAATTTTGCAAGATATCCGTTTTGAGAATTTTGCTGGTCTGGCGGGAGAACCTTTATGGGCGGCGAGCGATTTTGTCTCGGTAATAGCGAGCATGCACTGGGAAAAAGAGGCTATGCGCCTCAGAACCGAGCTAGCAGGCACCGACCTCGCAAAAGTAGAGGTGCAGCGCATTACTAGAGAGTTACAAGACGCCCTCGTCCTGGCCAAAGGGTATCAAGCCAGGCTTTCTGGCCGGGTGGAACCGGCTGCGACAGGGAGCTGAACGGTGGGCAAAGCGGACGTTAAAGGCGAAAAGTTTGACATCTTGAAGTACTCGGATGGAGATGATCCGCTGAGCGATCCTGTTCCAATCGGGATCGAAGAAGAGATCGAAGTGGCTTTTGATGAGCCGCCAGAGGATCTGAAAGATAGCGATATCGATCCGCTCGATCTTTCGATCCCCAAAGGAATTTCTACTGATGATCCGGTGCGAATGTACCTGCGCGAGATAGGTTCCATCCCACTGTTATCAGCGGCAGAAGAAGTGGCGCTAGCTCGTCGTATTGCGGCTGGCGGCAGCGATGGCGATGAGGCGAAACATCAGCTAGCAGAAGCAAACTTACGGCTAGTGGTATCGATTGCCAAGAAATACGTCGGACGTGGAATGCTATTCCTTGACCTCATCCAGGAAGGCAACCTGGGTTTGATCCGGGCAGTCGAAAAGTTTGACCATGAAAAAGGTTATAAATTCAGTACCTATGCCACTTGGTGGATACGCCAGGCCATTACCCGTGCCATTGCCGATCAAGCGCGAACTATTCGCATTCCCGTTCACATGGTGGAAACCATTAATC
>JACQUT010000243.1 GCA_016267585.1 Cyanobacteria bacterium NC_groundwater_1444_Ag_S-0.65um_54_12 | reverse complement strand
GATGAGAGCCTTGATACTTCCTCCCAGTGTCTGCCCTAATAAAACCCGTTCCGCGGTGATCAGACGGTATTGCTCGGCTGCTGCGTTCACGGCAGCCAGTAACACCGGTGGGGGACAGGGTTTGGTCAGAAAACGAAAGATTTGCCCCTCATTGACGGCATTGATGGCAACCTCCAGATCAGCATGACCAGTCAATAAAATGCGCGCTGCATCAGGTGCCACCTGACGTACGCGAGACAGGAAGGCGGCGCCATCCATTCCTGGCATACGCATATCCGAAAGTACGATAGCAATTGAACCATCACGCTCTAACGCTTCGAGTCCGGCCGGTGCGTTGAGCGCTGCTATCATTTCGTATTGCCGTCGCAAATGCCAAGCGAGCCCAGCTAGTATCTGGGTCTCGTCATCGACGCAGAGTATTTTCAGCCGGTCACTACTCATTGGCCAGCTCTCGCCAGGGCACTGCCGCTTCTGCTGCCAAGCTGCGCCACTGCTCTAATTGATCTGCCATGCCGATTGAAAGCAAGTACTCCATGTCGATCGCGGAACAATCCATGGTAGCAGCGACCAGCGCCGGACTTGCTTGTTCATGCGCCAAGCTGTCCGCCACGTGCACGGCAGTCACGATGTCAAAATTTCGCGAGTGGGCTCTGGTCGGATGATGATGGTGCGCCACGGCTTCTACTATAGCGTAGGGTAATCCCCAGATTCCCAGCAGATACGCTCCGACTTCGGCATGACTGACGCCACTCAACTTCTCCTCGATCAAGTGCATGGGTTCTGGCAGCTCCTGCCGCTTTTGCAACACACTCTCGAAGTAGTTCGGCAGCTCGGTCGCCAAGATCAGTTTCCCCACATCGTGCAGCATGGCGGCCATGAAGGCATCCTCTGCCTGCCGCCTATCTTTCATTAGCTTCCTGGCTATGTTTGCCGCAAAGGTGGCATGGCGTTGCAAGGCAAGGATGGAAAAATCGGCAAATCGCACAAAGCGTGCCGTACGAAAGACTTCTATGGATAACACGAGGTTCTTGATCATATTGAACCCCAGATAGACCACCGCTTCCTCTATCGAGGTGGTTCGCTTGGCCAGGCCGAAAAAGGCCGAGTTTACCAGCTGGAGAACTTTGGCACACATTCCCATGTCTTTTTCCAGCAGTTTGGCTACTTCTTTCACGGTCGTTTCCGGATCGCATAGCAACTTGGTAAGAGCGAGGTAGATGCGCGGCAAGGATGGTAACTTGCTGATTTGACCTATCATGCGACGAACCGTTTCATCATCGATCAATTCCTGCAATTTGCAGGCGCGTTCGATGACATTTCGCAAAGTTTCCGCATCGCATGGCTTGGCTAAAAATTGATGGGAAAGCGGAACGGCGCGCAGCGTCGCATCTAGTTCACTATAGCCTGATAGTACAATACGCACGGTCTCGGGATATTTCGTTTGCACGTAGGTCAAAACTGCTGCTCCGTCCACTCCTGGCATGCGCATGTCTGTCACGACGACATCGAAAGCCGAGCGCTCTAGCTGGACCAGGGCTTCTGCTCCACCAAGCGCGAATACCATTTCCCACTCGCGACGGTGGCGTCGCAGCATGTTCTGGAGGCCTTCCAGCACTCGCGCCTCGTCATCCACGAACAATATGCGTTTCACGAAAAGGCTCCATTCATGTCACAAGCTTTTCCTTCGATGGGAAGGCGGACAAAAAAGGTCGTCCCTTGCCCGAATTGACTTTCGAAGGTCAAGCTTCCCTGATGCTTGTCGACCACTATGGAGCGAGCGATGGCTAAACCTTGACCGCTACCGAGTCCTACTTCCTTGGTGGTGAAGAACGGATCGAAGATCCGTCCCCGGATCTCTTCGGGAATCCCGCAGCCGGTATCGCTGACCGCGATGATCACTTCGTCATTTTCGCGCGTCGCCTGAATGCGGATGTGGCCCTTGGCGCCACTAGCTCCGACTACTGCAGCAATGGCATGCGCGGCATTCACTATCAAGTTGAGAAAAACTTGGTTTAGCTCCCCCAAGTGACAAACCACCGGTGGTAGATTTTCGAGTTCGGTTTCGATTTCCGCCACATATTTATATTCATTGCGCGTAACCACCAGGGTGCTCAAAATCGCTTTTTTTAGATCAGCAGGGCCTTTTTCTTTCTTGGTCGGATGAGCAAAATCCTTCATGGCGCGCACAATGCTAGCCACTCTGGTGATGCCATCGAGGGTGCGGTCAAAGGCTTTGGGTATTTGCTCGGTGAGGTAAGCCAGGTCTGCTGTCTCCTCGGTTTGCCGGATCGCTTCACGCCAGCTGGTCGAAAATGAATTGTCAGCCGAGGCAGCGAAGGCTACTTGATATTTGTTGAGCACCATGCCCAGATCTACGAACGCGTCGCGCAGGAAGTGGATGCTATCGCCCACGTACTGTATGGGAGTATTGAGTTCGTGGGCTATCCCGGCTGCTAGTTGTCCTACTGCTTCAAGCTTGTGGGCAAGCCGTAATTCTACTTCTATCCGCTGCCGATCGAGGGCGATCGCCAGCTGGTTCGCCAAAACTTCACCACGGCGTAGCTCCGTCAGAGTGAACCGCAATGCGTTGCTTTCTCTGATGGCTATCACCGCGCCGATGAAACGTTCCTGTATTTTCAGCGGGTATGCCACTGCAGAGCATGTTTCCGTATTGCTTGCTGGATCGGTGCAATTTGCCTGATGCGCATGTTCGAAAGGTGGGAGCAAGAGCGGCATGCTGGTTTCCTTGACTTTTGCTGTGAATTCTTCCAAAAACGCGGGAGGTGCCGGAGTAGTGGAGCCGGTCCAGTGAATGGCAGGCTGACGCCAGGCTTCCGCGCTCAAAACGAGGCCTACCTCATCGGCCAGGAGAATCTGTTTGGTCAGTTCGAGCACGGTGCGGACCAGATCTTCTTGCTGCAGCACGCTCGATAATACTTTACTCGCTTCGTGCAAAGCGACTATCCCTTGCAGGTGGCGCAGCTCCATCGCGCGCTCTATCAAGAGTTTCAGCTCTCGCACATCGAAGGGCTTTTGGATGTAATCGTGCGCTCCGCGCTTCATGCAGGCTACGGCCGTTTCCACCGTGCCGTAAGCGGTGGCCACGATCACCGGGATATCGGGTTCGATGCTCCGGATGGCATCGATGGTCGCAACGCCATCCATGCCTGGCATTTTGAGATCCGTGACGATGATATCGAATTTATGGCCCTTCAAGGCTTCCAAGCCGCGTAGCCCGTTTTCTGCCGTCTCTACTACAAAGCCATCTTGCGAGAGCTCGTACTTGAGCATTTCTCGCATTCCTAACTCGTCATCAATTACCAGCACACTCGCTCGAGCACTCATGGCAACATCTTTCCCTTGGCGATCCTGACAGGTTGCTGAAAAAATCTCTCGTTGGAGCTTTTCAGCAAATTGCCAAGCTTGGACAACCATCTCGTACCCCGATGGTTTCAGCACAAAACGGCAGGGGGGCGATCTGGAGATCAGCGTTCAACAAAGCTTGGCTAGCTGCTGCCCGCCATTATGTCCTAGCGGTAGTCTGACCGTGACTGCAGTGCCTTTGCCTACTTCACTTTCGATGGCTATCGTTCCACCGTGTTGCTGTACTATTTCGTGTACCAAACTCAAACCAAGACCCGTTCCCTTGCCAACTTCTTTGGTGGTGAAAAAGGGTTCGAAAATTCTGGCACGGATTTCTTCCGGGATCCCCGAGCCGCTATCCTCCACCGCTAGACAGGTGCAGTCCGAACAGTCGCCATGAGTACGAAACGTCAAAGATCCGCCGGAGCCGATGGCATCGAGGGCATTAGTGCTCAAGTTGACGATAACTTGCTGAATCTGGGTCCGGTTAGCATAGATGGCCGGAAGTTCGATGGTAAGGTCATAAACTATCCGAGTGTCTTGCAGCTTGGCGCGTGATTCGACCAGGACCGCCGCTGCTCGTACCAGCGCATTGAGATCGATCTCTTCTACTGTCCGTTTGCCAGTGCGCGAAAAGGTCAGTAATTCTTGCACCAGTGCTTTGCAACGCAACGATTCCCGCACTATGACGGTGACCGGCAAGCGCAACTGTTCATTTCCCGGTATCCAGCGCTCGAGGCCTTGAGCAAAGCCGAATATGACTCCCAGCGGATTGTTGATTTCATGTGCGATGCCTGCCGCCAGCTGGCCGATAGCAGAAAGCTTTTCTACCTGTCGTATTCTAGTCTCCAGAGTCTGATACTCGGTCAGGTCTTCGCCTACACAAACCACCCCTTGCGGTGCTCCGGCGGCATTGGTAAGAAACGACAGCGATAGCCGCACCGGAATGATCCGTCCATCTTTGGCATGTAGCTTACCTTCTTCCACTCTTGATACTGCAGCACGTGCCCAGATATCCCAGATATCATCCATTCCGGTATCGGTGCTCAGCAGTAGCAAGCTGGGCTGGCCAACCAGTTCTGGCTCTTGGTAACCCAGCAGGGAATGAGCTGCGGGGTTGGCAGCGATGATGGTGCCGTCAAGGGAAAGAACTAGCAGAGTTTCTCGCATGGAGCGAAAAATATCCGTCAGTTTTTTCTGTTGATCCTCGATTTCAGCCTTGGCCAGGTGGAGCTGGTGTAAATTGGTCTCTAATTCCAACTTGGACTGTTCCAGTTCCGCGGTACGCTCTTGAATTATGGCTTCTAGATCAGACTTGTGAACCATGGTTTCGCGCAAATTGATTGCCATGCGGTTGAAAGCCGCGGCCAGTTGCCCGATTTCGTCGCCAGAGGGCAGTGCGATGCTCCCTTCGAGATCTCCTTTTGATATTCTATTCGTTTCTTTTTGTAAGTAAGTTAATGAACGAGTAATATTCCGGACGGTGAATAAAGAAAGCAATAAAGAAGCGAACAACGGCAAGCCAACCGCCAGAACGCTGATGATCAACATGCGATCGCCAGATTGCCGCGCTTTTTCGCTGATTCGGCGACTGAGTTCTTCTTCTTCTTTGACTTGACGTTGAATACTTACGGCGATCGCTTTTTTATAGAACTGTTGCAGGTCGGTCAGATCACGCTGCTCGCCATGCCAGCTAACTTCGACTCCACGTTTTACCAAGGTAGTCAGCGCTGCCAAAAGCTCCGGATCCTGACGTTTGCCCTCGGGAAATTTCCGAGAAAATTGCGCAAAATTGCTGATTTCTTGCTCCAAGGTCTGGTAGCTCTCCGTTATGTACTGCTTATCAAGCGGATCTGGTGTCTTCAAGTAATGCTCGATGGCTAATAGATATTCGTTGGCATGTATTTGCAAGCTCTGGAGCATGCTGGCATGGATACGCCATTGCAATGCCATTTGATGAGCGTTTTCCGAGATGGTACGACCAAAGAAAGCGATAGCCACCAGCACGAAGCAAACCGCGAACGGCAATCCTAACACCAGGAGAAGTTTCGTTCGTACTTGCAGGCCTTGTGACAATTTTCGTTCAAAAATCATCATGTACTCAATATAGCGCAAAAATCTGAGCTATTGGTAGGAGAAATAAATTTTTCTATGCCAAGTAGCGAAAAAATCTGACAATTCTGTTCTTATTGTCTCATAACTGGCCAATAAGAATCGGAAAATAAAATTATGTTTCAATTCGCGCTATTTTTTGGAAGAAGTTTTTGCTGCAAGTCAGGGTATAAGGTCAGCAATGCGATCATGGCGGTGCTCGATTGGCTTTGCCCACTCTCCCCCGGCGCTTCGCGCGTGATGGGGATCCCCTCTCTGGGCAAAGCCAATCGAGCATCGCCATGGTGCAATTGGCTGGGGATGGAAAAAGCGGACAGGACTAAGCCAGTGTCCACGCAGGCGATGGCTCAACTGGCACGATGGGGGGTAGTAAAGGTGCGATCGGCTCGCTGGCAAATGGCGCTCGCAACGGTATTCATGTTGGTATCGTTCGCTTGCCAGCGCCTGGAAT
>JACQUT010000235.1 GCA_016267585.1 Cyanobacteria bacterium NC_groundwater_1444_Ag_S-0.65um_54_12 | reverse complement strand
TGATAGCGCCCATCGGCTTTTCTAGCTTCGCGGAAGCATTACGTGCCGGTGCAGAAACTTTCCATGCATTGAAGAAAGTACTGAAAAGCCGTGGTCTAGCTACTGCGGTAGGCGATGAGGGTGGCTTTGCACCAATGGTCAGAGATGCCAAGGAAGCACTGGATCTCATCATAGAAGGAATCCGCTCAGCCGGCTACGTTCCGGGCAAGGACATTGCGCTTGCTCTGGACGTCGCTGCAACAGAGCTGTTCAAAGACGATGTCTACGTGTTCAGCGGCGAAGGTATCAAGCGCACTCGTCAAGAGCTAGTTCAGTATTATGTCGATTTGGTAAACAGTTACCCCTTGGTGAGCATCGAAGATGGCATGGCCGAGGATGATTGGACCGGATGGAAGACTCTTACGGAGCAGCTGGGCGAGCGAATTCAGCTCGTAGGTGATGATCTTTTCGTTACTAACCCGCAAAGGATTGAGCGTGGAATACGCGAGGGCATAGCTAATGCTGTTTTGATAAAAGTTAACCAAATAGGCACACTTTCAGAAACCTTGGCAGCTATCGAATTAGCCAAGCGTTCCGGCTACCGTTGCATAATCTCCCATCGTTCCGGCGAAACGGAAGACACCACCATTGCGGATCTGGCAGTAGCGGTCAACGCTGGACAGATAAAAACTGGTAGTGCCTCACGCAGTGATCGTATTGCCAAATATAACCAGCTCTTGCGCATAGAAGAAGAACTAGGCAGCTCAGCTACTTATCTTGGGCAAGAGACTTTCTAAAATTGGTAGTTGAACTTGCCTGAATTTGTCTGATCGCGATGCTGGGTAATAGCTGGAATACGGGTGCGGCGGCTCGCCGGGGTACCAAGATAGTAGCGACCCTGGGACCGGCTTCCTCCTGTGATGAGGTGGTACGGCAATTAATAAAAGCGGGAGTCGATGTTTTTCGACTAAATTTCAGCCATGGCAACCATGAGGCACATTCACAAAATATTCGGCGAATCCGTCGTTTGGCGCGCGAGGAGAGCCAGAATGTCGCGATTTTGCAAGACATTCAGGGGCCCAAGATCCGCATTGGCGAAGTAAAGGATGATCAAGTAGAGCTGGTAAGTGGCCAGATTTATTATTTGACCGCCACGGAGCTAGTGGCCGACACCAGGCAAGCTTATGTCTCTTATCCACGTTTGACAGAAGATGTCACGGAACAAAGCCAAATTTTGATCGATGACGGACGTATCGAGCTACAAGTTCTAGCGGTGGAAGATAAGGCACTACGCTGCCGGGTCATCACTGCTGGAGTGTTGCGGCCTCACAAGGGCGTCAACTTTCCCCGCTCCGCTCTTCAGATACCGATCCTGACTGACAAAGATCTCGCCGATCTGCAATTTGGCGCCGCAATGAACCTGGATCTGGTAGCGGTTTCTTTCATCCAGCAACCACAAGATGTACTGGAAGTAAAAGAGTTCTTGCTGCGGCAAGGCAAAGCTACTCCCATCATCGCGAAGATCGAACGCCGCGAAGCGGTGCAAACCATGCGGGAGATTATTGCGGTGGCTGATGGCTTGATGGTAGCGCGTGGCGATCTAGGGGTAGAGATCCCCGTCGAGGATGTTCCGCTGGTGCAAAAGGAACTCATCCGCTGCTGTAACCTGGCTGGCAAACCGGTCATCACGGCAACTCAGATGCTCGATTCCATGATCGCCAACCCGCGTCCCACCAGGGCAGAAGCCAGCGACGTAGCCAATGCCATCCTGGATGGCACGGATGCCTTGATGCTATCGAACGAAACTGCCATTGGACAGTACCCGATAGAGGCAGTGGAGATGATGGTAAGGATAGCTTGCCAAACTGAGCGAATGTGTAGCCCCCCAGAGCGTCCAGAGCTACAGGAACACTATCGGCGACCGATCCAGGACGCCATAGCTCATGCTGCGACTGAAATGGCTCCAGAGCTAGGAGCTTCTGGCATTGTCACTGCTACTTATTCTGGTTCGTCGGCGCGCATGGTAGCCAAGTACCGCCCGGCTTGTCCGATCATCGCGGCAACGCAATACGAAGAAGTCTGTCGGCAACTGGCAGTGGTATGGGGCGTCTATCCGTTCTGGCTACCCGAAACCCGCTCGCTGGAAGAATTGCTAGAGCAGGCTCTAGCCCGGTCCCGATCTGCCGGGCTGGTAAACGATGGCGACGTGGTCATCATGGTGGCCGGTGTACCGATGGGTTCACCGGGTACCACCAATCTCGTAAAGGTAGAGATCGTAGCGCCCGTACTGGCTCATGGCACCGGGCTAGGCTCTCGTCTGGTTTCGGGCGTGGCGCGCCATTTTACCGATTCCCAGGCAGCTAATGCCGGCATTGGCAAGGGTGAGATCTTGATTGCCGAATGCACCGACAATGCCTGGACGCCTGCCATGACTAAAGCTGGCGCAGTGGTAGTACGCTCGGGCGGATTGACTAGTCACACGGCATTCGTGACCCTGGAACTGGCGATACCAACTTTGTTGGCAGTCGATGACCTGGAAAGTATTCCTGATGGCGCTTTGGTGACGGTCGATCCGTTACGCGGCGTAGTTTACCAAGGGCTGGTGAAACTTTGAGTGTAACCGTTCAGCGAGGCCAGCTGCTTCGTTACGCTTCACTCGGCGGGTCCTCACGTACATCACGACGGTACGCTGCGGCCCACCTCGCTTGCGCGCCTCGCAGCTGCCTCCCGCTGAACGGTTACACCAGACCATGAATTGATTCTGATTCGAAAGGGAAAAGCCGGATTGCTTGCTACTGTCGCGGAAACTAGAGCTGCCGAGCGGACAGTAATAGAAGAATATGGCATACCGGTAGAGTTGCTGATGGAGCGAGCAGCGCTAGGAGTTGCTGCTCTGACGGCCCAAATTGCCAAGCCAAACGAGCCGATCGCGATCCTGGCGGGACCGGGCCATAACGGGGGTGATGCGGTAGCCTGCGCCAGAATCCTGAAAGGTTGGGGGCGATCGCCCCAGCTATTCGTGACCAGCGCGCAACTGACACCGATTACCGAACAGCAGCTGCGCTGGGTACGCGGGTGGGAGGTTCCCGTGCATGATCTGGCGAGTTTTCGCAGCGCACCCATCATAGTGGACGGGATTTTCGGTTTCGGACTGAACCGCGCGCCACAAGGTGAATTGGCGGATGCCATACGCCAGACCAACACCGCTGACGCTCGTGCCATCATAGCGATCGATCTGCCCTCAGGAACGCATGGTGATACCGGTGTGGCACCAGGCGAGCGGATTGTCGCCACTCACACCATGGCCACCGGTCTGGTAAAAGCGGGCACAGTGATGGATCCAGCACTGGATGCCGTAGGTGAACTGTGGCAGGCTGACTTGGGTTTCCCGCAAAGCATTATCGGGCAACTGGCCGGTAGTCCCATCATCTGCACTCCACCGGCGCCCCGGCCCTTGAATAGCCATAAAGGAAGATTCGGCACCCTGCTGGTGGTTGGGGGATCGCGTACCATGAGCGGTGCTCCGGCATTAGCTGCGCTGGCAGCGGCACGTTCCGGAGTCGGTATGGTAATAGTGGGCGTGCCAGCAGCCATTCGTGATGTGGTAGCCGGACTGGTGCCGGAGGCACTGGTCGTTCCGCTGTCAACCAGTAGCGAAGGCTGCTTGACCGTGGCTGCCACCGGAGAGCTGTCACCCTATCTGGCCAAAGCCGAGGTATTAGCCATCGGTCCGGGACTCGGGCTGGCGCCCGCTACGGCAGAACTGGTCATGCAATTGCATGCCAAGTGGGATAAGCCACTGGTACTGGATGCCGACGCATTGCTCCCGGGCTTGAGCGCTACCCATGCAAAACGTGCGGTCACCATACTCACGCCCCATGCCGGGGAAGCCGGGCGTCTACTGTCGGCAAGCGCCATGCAAATACAGGCAGATCGGCTTACTGCCGCACGCAGCATAGCAGAACGTTACCGGGCTTGTTGTGTGTTAAAAGGCGGGCGAACCATAGTAGCGTTGCCCGATGGCCATTATGGCGTCAATCTCCGGAGCACTCCGGCGCTTGCCACTGCTGGCAGCGGCGATGTGCTGACCGGACTGATCGGCGGCCTGCTCGCGGCGGGCGTCGGCCCGTTCGAGGCGGCGGTGACGGGCGCCTTCCTGCAAGGG
>JACQUT010000233.1 GCA_016267585.1 Cyanobacteria bacterium NC_groundwater_1444_Ag_S-0.65um_54_12 | reverse complement strand
TCATGGTAGTCAGGTAGCTGTTACCGTTGTTGTCCACGGTGACCCCCAGCACGACGCTTCCCGGCGCAATGCCGGCATCCAGGGTAGTGAGAGCCAACGAACGATATTTGCTGTCGAGGGCGGCGAAATCGTTTTTTATCGTGCGTAGCAGTTTGACCCATTCATCAGAGAGCGCATGATCGGGTGCCGTTCCAAAAGCTATTACATAGCGTTGCCGCAAGAAAGGTATATTGTTGAGCAGCAGATCGGTTGACTTGATACGAGCCAGTACTTGATCATTTTGGACCAGCTCCCGTGTCATCCGCTGGATTGCTGACAATGAAGCTTTGGTGACCGGGTTAGCCAGAACCTGGGACAGCGTGAAGCTATGCTCGCTGGCTTTGGCTCGCAAGAATTCCGTTACCATGGTGGAGGCCAGGTCAACTGCCAAGGGCTCTGCACTGGAAGTATCGGATATCGCCGTCAAACGACGATTGCCGGATAGCAAGACGTTCACGATCAGCGAATCGGTAGCCGGAGCGACCAGGCGAAACGCCCCCTTATCATCGGTCAGGGTACTGAACAAGCGACGCTCCCGCGTCACGTAAAAGCGTTCATCCGGTGCCGTCAGATAGACAAAGCCGTCGGCAACACTGACGATATTTACCGTTGCAGTGCGATAGCCACCAGAGTTGTTGCTCACGATGCCTGCAGCATTATTGGAGATCAAACCGGCAGAATGGTGGGCGACCAGAGAAACTGGTCCCGATACGGTACCTTGAACCAAGCCAGCGGTATTGTTTGCTACCAGGTAGCCTAACTGGCCATCAGAGAGGATGTTCAAGTTGCCAGCCGGTGGCAACATTGGTGTAGGGACTGGATCAGGGGTTACGGTGACTGGAATGCTCGGGGTAGTAGGTAGCGTTACTGGCGGAGTCGCCGTTGGCTTGGTGGTAGCGACCGATGGAGGCGTCTTACCAGCCGGGAAAAACTGGCATCCCATGGCCAGGGCCAGCATGCCACTCCACCACCAGGTACGCCTTTTCATTTTTTTTGATCTCTTGAATTGGAAAATATCTCTTGAGGCACCGGTAAATCCCCGGCGATCAATTATCTTTTTCCCCCGGGCCGGAATTTATCACGCTAGAAACTGTGGAACGTAGCGGGGAAAGATCGCTCAGGTATTGGCCGAGGTAGTCGACTGTTCTGTTGCAATATTTTCAAGCTGATATAGTGTCACGCGATTGCGCCCGCCATTTTTGGACAGGTACATGGCGTGATCGGCATGCTCGACCAGTTGATTCGGTTCTTCATCCGGCCCTAGCTGGGCAACCCCAATAGATACATTGACATGTAGCGCTTCACCATTGGGACCAGCCAGGGCTGCCTTGGCGATCGCCTCGCGCAAACGCTCTGCTAGAATTTGCGCTCCTTCTAGTGGGGTATCCGGCATGAGTACCAGCATCTCTTCGCCACCGTAACGGGCATGAATGTCTCCTTCTCGGATATTGGTGCGGATAACTTCGGCCACCAGGCACAGTACATCATCTCCGGTAGCATGCCCATAGGTATCATTGAACCTCTTGAAGTGATCGATGTCGCACATCAGCACGGATAGTGGCGCACCAATACGCCTGGCGCGTCCGACTTCTTCTTGCAGGCGCTGTTCAAAAAAGCTTCTGAAATAGAGCTTGGTCAGCCCATCGATGGTTGCTCGCTCATAAAGCTGAGCATTGTAAATGGCAGAAGAAGCCAAGCTGGCAATCGATTCTAGCAAATGCAGATCGCGTTCAGTAAAGGCATTGACCACCACCTTGGAGTCGACGTAGAGCACGCCATGGTATTCCTCGCGCGGCTCGCGTTGCTCGACATCGGGACGCTGCCGCTTGTCATCGCGGCGTTTATTGGTTGATCCAGCACGCGGTTTGCGGAAAGCCACGCACATGATCGTGCGCAGCTCCAGATCCAGGATGGATTTCTGCGCCTGGAAGATTTCACTGTTGCGCGTATCGAGCAAGCAAACCGAGGTGCCAGTCTCGAGCACTTGACGCGTGATTGAATTGGAAATCTGCACCTGAAGGTCAGAAATATCATAATTACTACTATCCATCGCCATACGGCAAACCAGCTTACCCTGATTATCTTTCAGGAAAACGAAGGCTCGTTCTGCCTTGGTATGTTCCAGAGTCTTGTGAACCACCATATCGAGTACTTTACGCAGTTCCAGGGTGGTGCTGACGAGCCGAGCCAGTTCATTCAAGCGCTCTAGCTTGGCAGCTTTGTCAGCGGAATCGGTATGCAAGCGCGCATTTTCGATCGCCTGCGATGCTTGTTGCGCCAGATGCTCCACCAGCACCAGATCCTGCTGCTTGAAGGCATTGCTGATGGATTGCCGATCGAGGTAAATGACTCCTATGATGTGCGTCTGGGCTTCAGCTGGCCCTTGGTGCTGGCTACCGCGCGCCACGGCACGCAAAGGCACGCAAACTACCGTACGAACGTTCAAATCCACGATACTCTGAGCTGCCTTGAATCCATCGGCCTCCAAGGCATCATCGATGAATACTGACTCACCCGTGCGAAATACCCGGTCAGCAATGGATTCGGAGAATCGCCAGGTTTGCGGGCGCCGGTCGCGGACATCGATATTATAGGTACTGCGTGGCTTCAGCAGATCACCCTCGCGCAATAGCAAGAAACCGCGATCAGCCTCCATTATTTGACCCATCAAAGACATTATCCCGTCGAGCAACTGATTGAGATCGGTTTCGCGGTGGGTTTCTACGGTGAAGGTCAAGAGTCGTTTCAGGCGATCACGATCGGTGGTGGCTTCTTCTAGCGTTTGCGTGAGGTGATGTTTCTCATCTAGCAAATCTAGATACTTGCGTTCTTGTTGTTGATAACGGTAACGGTTACCGCTGGTAAGAGTGGCGCTGCTGGCTTGACCAGGGATTTCCTCTGGCGAGAGATCCCCACGATAGATACGCCAACGTTCATCTAATGCCAAATAGTCTTCAACAGCACTGATAGCAAGGCCTTTCAATTGAGAATCAAGCAAGCCCTTGGCCAGGCGCAAGTGACGGTACGCTGCCTCTGAGCGGTTTCCGGTCAAAGCGCTGCCAAAATGCGCCAAAGACTGGATGTGCGGACAAGAGATAGTTTTGCCATGCAAGAGAGCTTCTTCGTAGCATACCGAGGCCGCGGCACGCTCGC
>JACQUT010000234.1 GCA_016267585.1 Cyanobacteria bacterium NC_groundwater_1444_Ag_S-0.65um_54_12 | reverse complement strand
CCACTGCTATATTCTAGCTTAGCATGTAGAGTTAAGCACTTGATGGCTGGACCTTCTTGAGGTAATTGGCAAGAAAGAGCTACTATACGAAAATGCCGCAGCGGCGAATCTGGTTATTGACCGTTAGTTTGACAATTACGGGATGCTCTGAACTAGGCGAGCAAATCAAGCCTTTGCTGCCGGATTTTTTACGAAATAGTCTATTCCCTACCCAGGAAGAACCATCAGCACCCAGCATGGTGCCAGTACCTCGCTCGCGTCACCCGCGCAAACTAGCTGGCACAATCGATTCAGAGCCCGCCAGTGTATCTCGGCTACCAGCTTTACAAAATAACCATGAACAATATCGTGTCCGAAACATGGAATTCGATCACCTGCGCACGACTGGAATCGATTTACTTTATGCTGGCGAAACGGACAGAGCTATTAAAGTCTTCAAGGAAGCCCTCAAGAAAAAGCCGGGTGATAAGAGTGTGGAAAATTTGCTCCGTTTGGCGGAACATCCGCCGACCGGAAAGCTTGAAGGCATCATGCTGCCACCAGCCAGGCAACCAGCTGGTGTTCCGCCGTTGCCGGGACACTTACCGACGAACTAGCCGTAGATGCTGTCTGCTGTCTCGCTCGTACCAGGCGATGTTGCAGATCTGCGTCCGCTGAAGCCAGCCTTGCTTTCCCACTCCTGGTGGCCCTGGTTGATAGGTTTCGCTTTGCTGGTAGTAGTAAGTTTAGTTTTAGCTAGGCGGCTAAAGAATTTCAAATCTCGTGCTTTACCAGTAGTATCGCCGCCACTGGCATCGGCGCTGCGAACCCGTCTGGAACGCCTGCGGAGAGCTGGCTGGTTCGAGAATGTTGAGCAAGTGCAATTTTGTGATGTTATTTCTGATATCCTCAGGGAGTTCGTCCAACAAAAATGGGCTATCTCTTCTCGTCGCTTGACTACTACCGAGCTATTGCTAGAAATGGCGCATGGCGGAGCCGAAGCGTCGCTTTGCCAAACTATCGGCGAAATCTTGTCTGCCTGTGACCTGGTAAAATTTGCAGCGGCAAATCTAACACGAGAAGAAATCGAATGCCATCTAGCAACTACATTAGCATTGCTAGATAATTATCGTTTAACAGCAGCGAGCGGAGCTGACATTTGACATTCGATCAACCACTCTGGCTCCTTTTAGTCGTCTTGCCTGCAGGGTGGCTAGTGCTGGCATTTCGCCCCAGGGCTCGGGGTTTGCCATTGCCGACCTTCGAATTGCTGGCCGATCTTGGTTATCGAAGTCGTTCAGCTCCACTGGCAATATTACGCGCCACTGTATTGTTATTGTTAATATTGGCACTGGCTAGACCACAGTGGGTCAAGGAAGACCTTGATAAAAATAAGTTAGCTGTCGATTTACTATTAGCGCTAGATATTTCAGGTTCCATGGCGGCAGAAGATCTGCTTCCCAACCGCCTGGAAGCTGCTAAACGGGTGTTGATTGATTTCGTCGTACGTATGAGCGATCAGCGCATAGGCCTGCTAGTTTTCAAGGCATACGCTCTGACGGTATGTCCGCTTACTGGCGATACTCAGGTCGTCGCCACCGCATTAAAAAGCATCGACACGCAAACCATTAACGAAGATGGCACAGCTATCGGCGACGCCATCGGTACTGGCCTCAATCGCCTTGCCAAGGGTGGAGCCACCAGTCAGTTAATCGTACTTTTGACGGATGGTGAGAACAATTCCGGAACCATGTCTCCGCTAGTGGCAGCTCAGATGGCAAGGATGCGCGGTGTGAAAATCACTACCATCGCCGTGGGCAAGTCTAAAGGAGCTCCAGTGCCGTTGATAGATTCTTTCGGTTTCAAGCGCTATGTCCGCAACAGCGATGGTTCACTTTTCCTTACCAGGGTAGATGAGACCACCTTGAAGCAAATTGCACAGCTCACCGATGGTCTATTTTTTAGCGCCGGCGATACCGTGGGACTGGCGGCAGCCTATCAGCAGATTGCCAGCCTTACCCGAAGCTCGGTGAAAAACCAGCGTCAGCCAAGATCTCGCGATTTTACTCCTGGGCTTTGGTTGGGCGCTTGCTGTTTGCTGTTCTTGGAACTTTTATTAGCGATTGGCCCATGTTGGGTGCTGAGTGCACAACCGCCAGGTAGACTGGTGAGGGCTCTGACCAGCCTTGGCGGAGCATCACGGGAGTTTTTCCGTGCCATTCGGCAATAACAGCAGTAGTATTATCAGCTGGCTGGCAATACTGCTACTAGTACTGTCACTCGTTGCGCTGATAGGTTGGCGTGTCAGCGCTGGCTGGCACCAAGGCCGGCATTTCTTGCCACCTATCATCTGGCAACGCTTGCAACTAGTTAGCAATAGCTGCGAGCTGGCAATCCGCAGCGGCATACTCCTGGCGGTGATTGCCATGCTGCTCGCCAGTCTGGTGAGCTGGCAGAGCGAAGTGCGGCGATCCGAAAACTCGGTTTCCGCACGGTTGCTCATTTTATTAGACACTTCGAAATCCATGTGGGCGCGTGACCACGTAGCTGACACCGCTTCGATCCAGCTTCCCTTGCGCCTGATCAGCCGTTTCGTAGCGGCCAAGCAGCTGGCAATAAGCATCATCGAGCAGCTCGGCAATTGGCAAGTGGGGATATTGGTATTTGCCGGTGAGCCACTGGTACTCTGTCCTGCTACTCCAGATACTGGAGCGGCTATTACCCTGTTGGGTAGGGCGCAGGCCGGCGAATCCAGCATGGTGGGTGGTACCAACCTGGAACGCGCTCTGCAAGCTAGTCTAGCTTTCCAGAGCTCCGCGAACACCGGGGCGGTTTTGCTATTGACAGATGGTGAAGAGCTTTCAGGCAATGCCAGAAAGGCTGCTAGGCTGCTGGCCCAGCGCCAGATACCGATCCATGTGGCAGGGATCGGGCGAGCAGCTGGCGCTACTT
>JACQUT010000238.1 GCA_016267585.1 Cyanobacteria bacterium NC_groundwater_1444_Ag_S-0.65um_54_12 | reverse complement strand
TCCCCTGCGCTGTGCAGCGCGCCGGGGGATAGTGGGTGAAGTCGACTGCAAGCCGCTCTAGTTACCTCAAAAATTGCGCCAATAGCCGAGCGCCGTCTCAAAGAAAGCTGGCGTATCGTTATCGCCCCGGTAAAAAGGATAACGGGTTTCGAGCGCCAACCCATTGGGTAGCCTGACTCCGATTATTAAGCTTACTGAAAAAGCAGAATAAGGTGCTTTCAATGGAGCGGTGGGATTGCGCGGATCACTGGCAGGGATGATTTGCATCAGGCGATTTCCCAATGCGATGAAAGGCAATGGCCCGTCATTGTTCGTTTTAGCAGCCGCCAGCGTCAGGTCCAAGTTGGCAGCATAGCCACCAAAAGGCATAGACCACAGGTTAAAAGCTCCCGGATACCACTCGGCTCCACCACGCAGACCCAGGGGCGCGAGTAGCGGCAGCTCGAAGGAAATACCGAGTGCCGAATAGTAAGCCGGTACGATACTTTGTTCGGTAGGCTGAATTCCCAAAGCCAGATGAAGTTGCAAAGGCCGATAAGTAGTAACCGGTTTGCTGTTAAACGCGGCTGTCGAATCCGGTAATCCTCCTGGGCGTGCGTCGGGTTGTGCCTGGCCTGGCAGCTGAAGCGCCAGCAGAGCTCCAGTAAACATTACGATCCAACGGGCCATTGGTTAATCCTCCGAGTTTTTCTGGTTTGCAGTTTGTGCTTGGGTAAATACTTACCGCCGGTCAAAAAGTCATTTTACCCAAGATCGGGTTAGCGCGCTTTGCTGGGTATAAGTAAGGTGACGCTCCTTTAGAAATTAGCTAGTTTATTAACCTGACATCTGCTGCCAGAGCGCCATAGTTATAGTCTGCTCTTGATTAAGGAATCCCGCGATGGGTAAAGTTGGCCTGGTATTATCTGGTGGGGTGGCCAAGGGTGCCTATGAAGCCGGTTTGCTGAAAGCGCTGGCCCAAAAAGAAATCATACCTACAGTCATAGTAGGAATTTCTGCCGGTGCTATCAATGGCACCTTTGCTGCCAGTGCTATAGCTCGCGGTATGTTCAATGCCGAGTTCATAGAGGAAGAACTCGTTTGGCTCTGGCAACATAAAGCCAATGCTGCAAACCTCTACGCCTGTTTCGATCAGACACCGCAGTCTAGAATCGCCAACCGCAGTCTTTCTAATATTTTCACCCGATTAGGAATTGACCCGTTGCACCGTCATTACGCCCCGCGTATCGGATGGGACACTATATTGGCGTTCGAGCAACTGGTCAAGGGTGACTTCGTATCGCTGATCAGCCATGGCTTCTTGCGAACCGTGCTAGAAGCGAGATTGTTTCCAGTGACCAAGGTCATACGTCCAGTAACGTTAAGCATTGTGGCCACGGATCTCCAGGGCAGCACGGTAATTACTGCGGAACAAGAGTTGCTGGCGCGTTACGCCCATTTCGAGGATTTCGTTTGGCTCGATCGCACGGAAAATGAATGGGAATCGTTTATTATGCGGCTCCGGCAAATGATAGTCGCCTCGGCCTCTTTCCCCTTTATTTTTCCGCCTTGTCCCCTCGATTTAGCAGACGGTTCGACCCACCTTTTCGCTGACGGGGGGATCATGGATTGCGCTCCCATCAGTCGTGCTATTCAACTCGATCCGGATATTGATACCGTATTAGTATCATTGGGGCCTACGATAATTGATGCAGCAGCAGAGCTTGCGCCTACGTTGCCCAAGCTACTGAGCCGAGTATTCACTATGTTGGCTGGTCGCTATCTCATTGCTAATTTCCGTAAGGTTGCCCAAGTAAATCGGCGCATAGAGCGGCTTATGCCTCATCTCGATCGGGACAAGAAGGGTAGGATTTCCCTTTCGCGGCGCAACGAAGATCTTTGCATGGCGGCAGGATTTACCAGCCTGGAACAATTTCTTTCGCGGCGCGTCGTGAAACTGGTTCCCATTTGCCCCATTCCGGCTTTGCCAGGCGAGGTATTCGATGGCTTCTTCAAACCAGAACTGATGTTGCACTATATCCAGCAAGGCTATACTGACACGCTTTCGGCGCTAAGGCATGCTGAAATTCTGCCAGCGCCCGCGCAGATCGAAACCATCATCGAGCGTAAACGCCGAACCACCAAGCGTCGGGCCGCTGAGGCTTAATTTTATTAGCGAGCTATGCCTGGCGGTTTTTAGCAGCCGTCTGTTAGGATTTTTAGTCGGGCTATTCATGAATCTTGTTAGACTTATCACGACCACGCTAGCTGTAATGGTTACCTTGGCTAGCGCGGCTTTTTCTGCCGCTGGTCAGATCATACCTGATCAGCCAGTAGTACCGGCAGCAGCACCTTCGCCTGCCGCTTCACTCTCGCCTGCAACAGTACCGGCAGCAGCACCTTCATCTTCCGCTTCACCCTCTCTTGCAACAGTACCGGCAGCGGCACCTTCGCCTTCACCGTATTTTGCCATGCTCCTGCCGGCTTTCGATTACACAGCGATCTTTTCTGCTTCCGGTGGAAAAGATATCCTGTATGCGGAAGAAACTGGGCATCTCAGGCTAGAATTGCGCAATTTAGAAAATCGCTCTATCCGTAACGTCACGGTGAGCTATCATGCGCTCAATCCGGTACCAGGCATAGCAGCTAGTGGCTCCGTCAGGATTTTAGAAATGCTTCCCAGCGCAACCAGAACAGTCGATTTATTGTTGCCGGCCAAACGCGACTTGACCTCCGGATTAGTAGATTACATAGTAGAAGTAGCAGCTGAAGATGGAGCGTATGGCCCGCCCACGCGCGTTTCGTTCCACACCAAAGCTCTCTCGCCTCTATTGAAACCACTCGTGCCAGACCAGATAGAAATTTTGACAAATTCTTCTCCTTCCGCCGAGCAATGAACAAGCATTAACCATGTGCCAAATGCGCAGCCGTTTGAGGCAGCTGCGTGTTAGACTAGAATTTCATTGCAATCAGCAAAGGGAGATGCTAGCTACCTGGTCCTATGAAAACTGTTGCCATCCAAATTGGTCCTTTAGCAATTCATTGGTACAGTCTGATGATCCTGCTAGGCATACTAGCTGGAGTGAAATTGGCCAGAATCAATGCTAAACGCTGGGGCGAAGACGTCGAACATTTTTACAATATTGCACTTTATGGCACCGTGGCCGGTATCATTTGTGCTCGAGCCTATTATGTGGCATTTCAATGGGGTCCGTATTATTCGCGCCATCCCCAAGATATCATCGCGGTCTGGCAGGGCGGGTTAGCCATTCATGGCGCAGTGATCGGAGCAATTGCCGCCTGCGCTTTTTATTGTTGGCGTCACCGTCTGGACATCCTGAAATATTTCGACTTGGCGGCGCCTGCGCTGTTGTTAGGGCAGGTAATAGGGCGTTGGGGCAACTTTTTCAACCGTGAAGCCTACGGAGCGCCAGCGCTAGTTCCCACCTGGTGGCCCGGCAACTCTCTCGATAATTTACCCGCTTATCTGCCCTGGGGTATTGCTATCGATGCATCACACCGCATCGCTCCGTATGACGACCTGCTCTTGTATCCAGCAACTGGTCCGCAGCAGGTGCTTTTTCATCCCACTTTCCTCTACGAATCCCTGTGGGATTTGCTAGGCTTGAGCATTATTCTTTGGCTCATGCGGCGGCTAACCCTCCCCAGGGGGAATGTGCTGCTGCTGTAC
>JACQUT010000032.1 GCA_016267585.1 Cyanobacteria bacterium NC_groundwater_1444_Ag_S-0.65um_54_12 | reverse complement strand
CCATTGCTAGTTTACAAGTAGGCTGGCGCTTCCTATGCTTCTAGTGTCAAGCCCCAGCCGCAAAAAGAGGTGTCCGATGAACGAGCAGCAGTTGGCAGTTTCCGCCATCGTCGAGACAATTCCCTGGGAGATCCGTACCAGTGGCAGGGTACCGGTCATCATAGAAGGGGTGATGAATTCCATGCGCCTGCTTGCTCCAGCCGTCATCTGGTCTATTGTCTCTCAACATGGTCCTGTTGAACCATTATGTTCTTTACAGCTAATGGAAGCTGATGCTTTCCGGTATGACAGCCGACCGGGCGGGCCTTGATCTACCGGCGGCGTCTAACGCAACGCCGTTGGGGCATGACAGCCGACCGGGCGGGCCTTGATCAGCTAGTCGTTAGCTGACACGCTGTCATTACCCGCCACCGGAGTTTCTTCCCAACCGTGAAAGGCAGCCAGGAACTCATCCCACGCGCAATCGCGTGCAAAGCGGGTAGCACGATAGGCCTGATCGGCCCTATCTACCATGCTGTCTTTCGTTGGCATGAAGATAGATAGACTCTGGGCGGCATCGCCTTCGCCATCGCGCGTATGAAGTAGCGCTTGACGAATGGCTTGCACCACTGCCAAGGCAGACTGCTGCACTGATCGATCGGGTACTTGCTGGAGTCTTTTGCAAAATGTCCAGAGATCGCGCTGCCCCGTTCGCCACCCCGTCTTGTTCTCTCGATAAAAGTTCGGTACGGACTCGTAAGCAGTGGCGATAGCAGAGCGGTGCTGGGGCAAGGCTATCAGCAACGCCCGGCTCAAACTGTTGACTGACCGTTTTATCTCGGCAATCCGATCCAGGTCAAGCGCCGTGGCTGTGAGGAAACCATGAGAGTTTTGCCGCGCTCGGAGTTGAATTACCACGTCGCGGCCGATCTGACGCGGGTCTGCCGGCGATGCCTGAAGCCGGCTATTGAAGATTTCGGTGGATTTTTCGGTTCCGGCTAGTTCAGATCCGACAAAATCTTCGGAGGCAACTAGTACTTCGGCGGCATCGCGCAGCTCATAAGCTGCTTCCAGGTTGGCCATCAGGCAGGCATGCAAGTACATTATGGAAAGTTTTCGGCCTTTGAGTCCTTTCTTGATAGCGGTCCCGAAATCTGCGACCGTCATGGTTCCCACCGCCTGATCCGGCGGTTTTTCTTTACCCGGTGTATTATCCGTGGCAATTCCCAGGTACCCGCCGCCATGGCCCAGGTAAGAGAATGCTTTCAATTTTCCCGGATAGCTGGAGTAAGCCCAGGTTACGGCTCCTTGCAAGACTTCCGGATTGTTGGTGGTCATCTCGGTGATCCCGGGTGCCGGCTGCGAACGCAACGAGACTACTCGTTCGGTATTGTCGGAAACTATGCGGTAAGCGAAGGTGTTATTTCGTCCGTCCATGTCGGTGAAGGCGACATTATAGACGCGCTCGGAAGTGGTGCGCTCCAGGACATTCAAGTAAACCGGGACATGATTTTCCATAGGATCGTCGATTGGCAGGTAGCTGAGCAGTACTGCTGAACGCTCTTCTTTCCCTCTGGGCAGATCGGGCCTTACCAGGTTTTTGCCATGGGCCTCCCAATTGCTTGGCAAAGCTGCTGGCGAGAGTTCAGGCCGGACTGACAACCCGCAACCGCTCGCCATGAGCGCGCAAATAGCTGCGTTACCCAAATGAAATTTGCTCATTGGCAAAGTGCTACCTTTCGGCGATCTGTTCATCGTGTGAACAATTGACAGTTACCGGTAATGAAAGCCTTATCGTGTGTTAAATGAAAGTTAGTTCTTGCACACTGGTAATTTGTCCTACAGCTAAACCATCTTTAACCGAATGGCTGCACTGTGTTCTTCCCTGGGGTATGATGGGTGAAGATCGAGTGCTGCTAATATTTTCTCTGGTTCAAGAGATAAGGAGACCCTTAGATGACAATAGCTCCCGTCGCGGCGAAAAAGCGCATCTATCTCTTTTCGGAAGGTAGCGCAAAGCTGCGCGATCTTCTGGGCGGCAAAGGTGCCGGCCTGGCGGAGATGGCATCCAACAAACTCCCGGTACCGCCAGGCTTCACGATTACCACTGCAGTCTGCCTCGAGTTCCTGAAAAGTGGTGAGCAGTTGCCAGCCGGGTTGGAAAGTGAGGTTCGTTCCGCTCTGGCAGAAGTTGAGCAGAGCACGCGTAAGAGTTTCGGTGATGCTCGCAATCCACTCTTGGTCTCGGTACGCAGTGGAGCCAAGTTCTCGATGCCGGGAATGATGGATACTATCCTGAACCTGGGCTTGAATGACGAAACCGTGCAAGGTCTTATCCAGCAAACTGCCAATGAACGTTTTGCCTACGATGCTTACCGGCGGTTTATCTCGATGTTCAGTAACGTGGTGTTGAACGTACGTAGCAGCAAATTCGATCATTTGCTAGAAGAATTCAAGCAACGGGTAGGCGCTCGGCTCGATACCGAGTTGACCGCCGCAACGCTCAAGGATGTCGTGCAAGCCTTCAAGGCCAAGGTCAGAAAAGAGACGGGTAGCGATTTTCCGGATAACCCGCTGCAACAGCTTCGCATGGCGATAGAAGCGGTTTTCAAGAGCTGGAATAGCGATCGGGCAATCACCTATCGGCGTCATGAAGGAATCTCTGACGATCTAGGTACCGCTGTCAATGTTCAGGCGATGGTGTTCGGCAACATGGGAGAGGACTCGGCGACGGGAGTAGCTTTTACCCGAAACCCCAGCACTGGTG
>JACQUT010000231.1 GCA_016267585.1 Cyanobacteria bacterium NC_groundwater_1444_Ag_S-0.65um_54_12 | reverse complement strand
TAAGTTTAGGGAGTTTTTTGCCAAGCTTTTTTTGAAAACCAGACAATTGTTTCATAATCTGTCGCATCTGTTCAAAGTCTTTCAGAAGCTTGCTCACTTCTTGCATGGACGTACCTGAACCGTTGGCAATGCGATTTTTTCGTGAACGATCTATTATTTCCGGATGTTGTCGTTCATGAGGAGTCATCGAACCAATAATGACCTCCATTCGCTTGAATTGCCTCTCACCTTCCTGGATATTCGCTTTTTTTAAGGCTACTGAAAGACCCGGAATCGGTAGCATCCCTAAAATCTGCTCCATGGACCCAAGCTTTTTAATTTGTGACAACTGGGCCAAGAAGTCTTCCAAGTTCAACTCGGCCTTTCTAAGTTTCTGTTCTAATTGCTTGACATCGGTCGGGTCGATAACCTGCTGGGCCTTTTCGATCAAGGTTAATATATCCCCCATGCCGATGATCCGCGTTGCAATGCGATCGGGATGGAAGGGCTCGAGAGCGTCTAGTTTCTCACCTACCGCAGCAAACTTTATCGGGCAACCTGTCACTTGTTTAACTGAAAGTGCAGCTCCGCCACGGGTATCCCCATCTAGCTTGGTCAGGATAATGCCGCTTAGTCGTAAATGATCATGAAAAGCCGCTGCTGTGCGTACTGCATCTTGCCCCATCATGGCATCTACTACCAGGAGGATTTCATGTGGTGACAGCAAGGCTTTCAGCGCACTGACTTCTTCCATCATTTCGGTAGCGACGTGCAATCGCCCTGCAGTATCTACGATCAGAGTATCGTAAGACTCCTTGCAAGCAAGATCACGTGCATTCTGCGCTATTTCCAGTACTCGCTTATCCTGGGTTGACACGAAAACCGGCACATCTACCTGCTTGCCCAGGATTTCTAATTGTTTGCTAGCTGCTGGCCGGTAAATATCACAAGCTGCTAATAGCGGACGTCGTCCTTGCCGCCGAAGATGTAGCGCTAACTTGGCGGCTGTCGTCGTTTTACCCGATCCTTGCAGACCGACAAGTAGAATAATAGTAGGAGGAGGTTGTGCTACCATTAGCGAAGCTATTTGGCCACCTAGCAACCGAACAAGTTCTTCATGAACGATCTTGATAAGCTGCTGCGCTGGAGCAAGACCAGCTAGCGCATCCTGTCCTATGGCCTGTTCCTTGACCCTGCCAATGAATTCTTTTGTTACTCCTAGCGCTACGTCTGCTTCCAACAACGCACGTCGTACTTCGCGCAGAGCATCAGCAATGTTTTCTTCCGTCAGCCGGCTTTGGCCACGAAGTTTCTTGAAAAGGTTTTGAAGTTTCTCACTCAGGGATTCAAACATATAGAGAGGATGATCCTAACCGATGGCCAGCCTGACGTCAAACCAGCCAGTAGTCTATGGGTTGACTGTTTTTCTTGCCTTTACACCTCATTCGGCCTGGAGCAAAGAGGCTTCTCGATCTGTTCCGGTAGCACCAATTGACGCTGCCATGTATTCCCTTTTATTGCCAGGTGCTGGGCAATTATCCGCGGGTGAATGGTCTCGAGGAATATTTTTTGTCTCGATCACCATCGGTCTCTCCGGCATGGCGGTGTTGGGTTATCTACAAAAAAACGAATTCCTGCTAAGTGTTGGCGGTACCGGTATCCTGATGGTTTCTGTCGTGGCACCTATCGATGCTTTTTTTGTTGCACAGCGCCGATTTTTTTCTGGAGATGAATCTCAATGAAGCAGTTGTTATGGCTGACAGTAAGCCTGGTAAACCTCACGGGATGCGCCGCTCTTGGTATAGCTTCGCTGGTGCTGGGCCGACCAGCTGATCCAGTGCCTGCTAACATGATGCGAATTAGCGGCGCTGTCAGGATTGGCCCTCCTGGTTCTACGCCCTTGAGCGCTAAGCTAGGTGAGCTGACACCTTTTTCTTCTAGCAAGCAGTTAGCCAATGTCACCCCGCTGGCTAACGTAACTCCATTGGCCAATGTAACTCCACTTGCCAATGTCACCCCATTGGCTAACGTAACTCCACTGGTGCAGGTGACGCCGCTAGCCAACGTCACTCCTTATCGACTGATGCAGCTGCCTTATTCACGTGAAATTCAGCTAGTGGATAGCGCTGAGCGAATAGTTCAGATCGAGGTAGTAGATGCCTTGACAGCAGAACGCATAGGTATTGTTCGCACGAACGCTATAGGTCACTATTCGGTTGACATACCCGCAACGCAACGCCGCAGAGCTCTGATGGTACAAGCCACCTCGGTTGCTGGGCAGGTCATGACTGGTTTCATGGCGGCCCCTTTGCGTTTGGAAAGCTTTGAACGAGGGGAACGCAAGCTAGATGTAACTCCCGCTTCTACCATGGTAGCCTTCAGTTCAGCAGTGCTTTCTGGTGTGCGCCAGGAGCTAGATGTCAGCAAAGGATTCCGTGGCTTCAAGACTGCTCAATTAGCGAATCTGATTGCTTATCTAGAACCAGAACAGCTTACCAGCGCGATGCAGGTGCTTGATGGCACTAATGAATTTACCAAGGCGCCAAGCTTTGACTATCTACTATCAAATACGGCGACCAATTCCCGGCTATTAGCACAGGCTGCGGCAGATGTAGCTATTCCGGCAGGCCGCACCATGGCAGCGCTCTCCGCTGCTACTAATCAGATTCTAACGGAGATTGGAAACCAAAGTAGAGATAATAAAGCCGCAGTGGCACAGCTTGTTACTGCATCGCTAGGGCGTGTCAACGTGGAAGCGATCGCCCAAGAAGCCAAGAAAATCGCCGAGCAAGCTAGCCAAGCGCCAGTGCCTCTGATGCTAGATCGCCCACTGCCACAGCCTAGCAGATCGCCGACACCAGCAACGTCACCCCAGCCAACCAGCATTCCAACGGCATTACCGACCACAGAACCTACCAGCATCCCTGCAACTCCGCTTCCCACTGCCACTCCTTTGGTCAGTAGCAGTGAAACACCTGCCCCCAGGTCTACCAGTGGGATAGGGACCTTGCAGACGATTGGATCGACCGTTCTATCTGCTGCTGGTTTGGCAGTGGGCACCGACGGCACTATTTACGTAGCTGATCCCAGCGACCATCGTATACTTGCCATCGAACCGGTCAGCGGAATGACCAAGGTATTGGCGGGAACAGGGCAACCGGGCTATACTGGCGATGATGGGCCAGCCAATCTGGCCAGGCTTGATGAACCGAATGGGCTAGCTATCGATAATGACACCCTGTATGTAGTCGATTCTTCCAACCAGCGGATACGTGCCATCGATCTGGTAGCACTGAACATCAAGACAGTCGCAGGATCTGGGAAAGTTGGCCTTCAAGATGGCAGCGCCAGTGACGCTCAGTTCAACTATCCAAAAGGAATCATTGCTTACACCGATCCACAAACCCAGCGCAAGATCTTGGTGATTGCCGATAACAAGAACGATACCCTGCGCTTCTTTGATCCGCTGATCCAGGTAGTTGGCTCAGCTAAGGCAGCTGGCCAAAAGTTACCGGTCACTGGTTTGCTCGATAGCCTGATTGCAAGCACCAGCTTCAGTGCGCCATATGGCTTAGCGTGGGATGGCGCAGCCCTTTATGTGACCGAACCCGCACAATCGCAAATCAGAGTAATCGATACTAAGACAAAGCAGCTAAACATCCTGAAAGGTGGCCTTGGTTCGCCGATGGGTTTGGCTGTTGATGCGAAAGGTCGTGTCCTGGTTGCAGATCAGTTAAAGAACCAGATCTTTTTACTTACTGGCTCTGCTGAAAACATGATGCCCATCAACGCCTCGACCATTGCTGGAGACCGAGATGGCGATCTGCAGAACGGTCAGCTGAACGGCCCAACTGACATTGCCTGGGATTCCAAGAGACAGCGATTGCTAGTCAGCAATAAACGCGGGCAGCCTTTGCGGCTCATCTTCGGCTATTAGAAACTATCGCACTGTAACTGCTCACCGGTATTGTCCGCTGCACACGATAACGCGCCATTATAAATTTATCAAGGGAGCGGTAATTTCTTGCAGCGGAACCTGAAGTTTCATACGGCTGGGCAGCTACAGTGGCAATCCGGGCGCCTACTCGGTCTGCAGCTGCCGGACACCGAGTGAGGAATCCCTAGATGAGAAATCTCGTTCCGAGCGCGATCATCGGTGCCTGGTTACTGTCTGGCTGCACCCCGCACCCAATCCGCCTGACTTATAATGTTCTTACGGACCCAGCTTTATACAGTTCCAATTCCTGTATTGATGTAAGCAAGATAAATTCCATCGTTATCACGCTTTCGGGCCCTGGCGGCAAGCAAAGTAAAACGTTCGCAAAATCCAATATTACATCCGGAAAGGTAACCGCGGATTACGATATGCTTCCCTCGGGAACTTATTCCATGTCAGGAAAAGCGCTTGATGCTAGTGGCAATGTAATCGCACATGGTCCGGCGGTCAGCTTTTCCGATACTTCGAATGTAGACTATCTTCTTTCTTGTTATTAAGGCTGGGAAGCCGTCGGAATAACTACGGTCTTCTGGTCGCCCTCCAGGTAGCACAGGAACCAGCGGACGATCGAGAGGTATGCGACCTTCCCGGCTACCGATAGTGACGGTTTGGTGTTTCAGATCTCCGTGCTCCAGTGTGGCAGTTGCCCGCAACGTGAAAGTTCCCCAGACCGTTCCGGATCTTATAAATGTGCTCGCCTACCGTAATGCCGATGCCTATCAGGCCGCTAGCTGTCTCACTCCATGTTGGAACAGAGGGAATATCAGCAGTTTGGATGGTGTTCAAGGCCGGCGCGCCACAAGAGGGTCTTCGCCCCTTCTCGAAGTACGGATCCAATATACGGAGACCAGGACAACGGCGATGGCATTTGCGACAAATCCGAACAGGTGTCCGAGATGTCCTGGTGCCGACGTCGACATTGCTGCAATCAGGTGATTGACACCCAGGAACAGGGAAAGAACGGCGAGCCCCGGTAAAGACTTTTCAGGTGCGTCCTTGACGCGAAGCAGGCAAAGTAGCAGGACGCTGACACCCAGATTCCAGAACGCTATTTCATTTTGCCAGCCATTATTTCTTCCCCAGGCGGTGCTGTCGGCAAAGGCTCCCTGGAAGATCGTCTGAATCACGAAAGATACAAGGAACCCTATTGTCCACAACTTGATTAAAAGTCTGGCTGTCAAGATCATTCTCCTCCGCTCAAGGCCAGGTTGTGAATTCCGGAATCCACCGGCCATAATTTTCGGAATTCTGGCTCCTGCCCAGCCGTGAGCAGTTACTCGCACTTACTCTTCGGAAGTGACTTTCTTGCGTAGCTTGGCGAAATCGCGCTGGGCGAGTGCCAAGACAGCGTGAATAGCCCCGGCCGTCAATTCCAAACTACGGCTGGTACTGTCCATGATTTCATGGTACACGACTGGCGGATGTAAGGGTCGTATTTCCGGTACCGCTGGGATTATCATTTTCTTCGGGGATTTGATGCGCCTGGGTAAGAATTGCTCCAGCATTTTCAAGAGGGCAGGTGCACGTTTGGAATTGTACTCAGCCAGTGCCCGCGCGGCGGTCTGGGGATCCTCGAACGGCAATTTGGGGGGATGGCGCAGCGCAGCAAGTAGCGGACCTTCTCGGGTGCTCCTTTCCGCTTGCAAATGCTGGTCAGCGAAGACCTCGTAGGCTAGCTGGTAGTTCTTTGCTAACTTTGTCAAGCTATTCGGTACGAATCGGGTTTGCCAAAGCCAAGAATAGAGGAAAGAACGGGTATTGAGTGGCTGTCCCATGTCGGCCAAATAATGCAAGCTGCGCGCCAGCTGTCGAAAAGCCCAATACCAGTTACCTTCTCGCGCCGCCGTCACTGCCAGGCGGTAAAAATGACTCACGCGCTCCGGTGCCGCGCCTATGCGAACGATGCCTACCGCGAAATAATAATACTGATGGCGGTAGCCTTTACTACCACCCATGACTGGCTGAAAAGGCGAGAGCTCGAGCTCGGTGTCCATCCCCCATTCTGGTTCATCCGCATAGCGTTCGAGGATTTCTAGCGCATCTTGTTTTTCGCCTGGAAGATGATCCAGGTAAACGGGAAGGTATCTGGCATTGTAGACAGAGCGATCACTGGCCGGAATGACCTCGACTGACAGCTGTTGATAACCAGTTAGCCAGTGCTCCTGCGCCAGAATGATTTGCATTAGCAGATCATGGTTCTGCCAAGCTGCGCACTCGCCAGGCCAGGTAAACCACAACAAGCTGGCTAAACCCAGCGGAGCTAACCACCCTTTGCTCACGCTTTATAATAACCTTTGCTGCTTACAGGTGAGCAAGCAATTTAGCATGTAACGCAGCAGTATCGCCTTGAATCTCGAAAATCTTCTCGCGGGCCCTGGTACCGGTGACCAGCCGTACTTGGCTCTTGGCAACTTGACATAGTTCCGCTAGCAAGACCCGACAAGCTTCATTGGCGGCACCGGCTAGCGGTGGTGCTGATAATCGCAAACGTAGGCGTCCATCTTGGACGCCTACTACCTCATCATGACTAGCTCGTGCCTGCACGCGCACCTTTAAACGGATACCACCTGTTATGTCTATGATTGCTGATTCTGATCGCAAAGAACCCAGCTCTGCCTCAAGAGCTAGCTTCAGTGGTCGGTGCGATATTACCCTCAATCACCTCTTCAGTTGCCGGTTTGCCTGATGCTTTGACTCGCTTGATCTTGCGTTGCCCTTCCGGCGATATGGTCATGCTTGCAACGTCTTTACCTTCTTTGTTCTTTAGATTCAGGCTCTTGGAACCATCCGTTCCAAAACTTACAGTTACCGTATGACCATTAAGTAGGTTCCTGGTTTGACTTCCCGAACCATCGGCATTGCGTTGCATGGTAAAGCTAGTAATCTTGCCATTCAGGAGTTCGCGGCTGCCAGAAATAGTCATTCCCTCATGGGGATTACCAACGATTTCATAGCTAGCTGAAGCGCTTTTCCCGCCGATCGCGGTACTCTCTTCCCGCTTCACGTAGTTAGGCGCCAAGGCGGGATTCTTACCCGCATTAGCATTAGCTGCTCTGACCGGACGAAAATCTCGAGCTTGGTGCGAGCGTTTGATCGTGGCGATACCTTCCTTCCATAGTGCCTGTTCCGCGCTGTTTGCCTCCTCGGAGACGGGCTCTACCTTGAAGGGGATTTTGGCTGACTTGTTGAGCGTATAATTGCCCACGCGAACGATCGTGGTGCTACCGCCCAGGAAATGCCCGGCTTTGCCGCGTACTACGGTTTGGGTAACAGTGACGGTACCGGTGGCATTGCTAGTGGTGGCCGTCGGTTCCGGATCCAGGACGGTGGTTACCGACTGCGTTGCGTCAAAAAGCGTAACGCCTTTGTCATTCTTGATCAGTACATGACGCTCGACATTATCACCTTTGCAGCTTTGACTGGCAGAGATATGGCCACCCTTGGGGCCATTGTACTTCACTTCCGCGACAGCGCGACATTTGATAGCTTCTCGCTTGGGCTGCGGCAGGATCGAAGTAGTTGCACTCTTGTTGACAGCCAATACGGAAAAGCCGCCGCTGCCATCTTGATCCAGAGCCTCGAATTGGTCTAGCGCGACCGAAGTGTCGAGGCTCTGCTCCAACGTCTCTACATCGTCGGCAATGGCATTGAGATCCCCCACTTGCTCTTCGGTAGATACCACCAGAGCCGTTTCGCCAAGCTGATTGCCGCCAGCGTTGTTAATGCCGTTATTACTCTGATTATTCGTCAAGTCATTGCTTGGTTTACTACCCAGATTCCCATTCGCAGAGTCGACTGCACCGCTGACCTGGTTAACGGGCAAATCAGAAATTGGTTTTTTAGTACTGCGATTTTTTTGGGTATCTACGCTTGACGTTCCCTCTAAATTGCCACTCAAATCCAACCCGGCACAGCTGGCAACTGTCAAAGCCGTGGCCAATACCGTCGCCCACAAAATGGTACGCTTACCATGAATCATCTTGTACTCCTCCCCTATACCATGCTTGATACCCACTGCTATCGTTTCTAATCGATAATAGAGCTATGTTTTCTCTGCTACTGATCGGGGAAAAACCATATGTAATCGGTCATCGGGGCGCACGCGGACATGCTCCGGAAAATACTCTGGCGGCTTTTCGCCAAGGAGTCTTGCTGGGAGCGGATTTACTAGAATGCGATGTTCGCTTTTCGCACGATTGGCAATTGGTGGTCATACATGACGAGACAGTCGATAGAACCACTGATGGTTCCGGCAAGGTAAGCGACATGACCCTGGCAGAATTACAAGCTCTGGATGCCGGAATGGGAGAGCATGTTCCCGCGTTAGCAGAATTACTGGATTGGATCAATTGGCAAAAAACGCCAGGTATCGTCATCGAGATCAAGAACGAGTCCCATGTTCGCCATGGCATTGGAATGGCAGTAGCTAGAGCGGTACAAGCGCATGAACTGATCGAGCGAGCTATTGTTATCAGCTTTGACCAGCAAGTTCTTGTCGAAGCCAAGAAATACTGCCAGCAAATTGCTACGGGCGTGCTATATGATAGCGAACTAGCTGATCCCGTCGCAACTGCCCAGATGGTTCAAGCGAATTCGCTTTGGCCCGCGAAGGAAATCCTGACCGCCGAGGTCGTGATTGCTGCTCATGCAGCCCATTTAGGAGTTTTTACCTGGACAGTCAATAGTCCAGACGAGTTGCAACGAGCCATAGTAACCGGCGTGGATGGTATTGGCACTGATTTCCCGGAGGTGTTACGCCGGCTATTATCAGCATCGCCCGAGTAACTAGCGACGTTATTGGTCGAGATCGTCAGGAACTCTGCCGAAGTCCAGGAGAAGGCCTGATGCATCGGCAGAAACCTCGGCCAGGGGCGGTAGTTTAACACCCGCACTAGCAGCAGCTGCTTGAAGGTTAACTTTTACGCTAGTTGGTGTGGGTATAAGGAAAGATAGTGGATTTAGCAGTGAACCTATTAACCTTTGTGGCCACTCAAACAATTGAAATTGTCCGAAGAAACCAGTAGGTACTAGCTGAAGGTTACCATCTGCGGTTTTTTTAAAGCGCAGCGCCAACGGGATCCGGCCAAACAAGATTGGAACTTGCACCACGAGCCGTCGGCCAGCAAAACTAGGTGATAACTTTTCGTAGTCTTTGCCAAGTTTCTGGTGCAGTATTTGATCAATGGTTGCTGGCGGTACGGTAACCCGTCCGCCTTGAATCTCGATATTGGCAGCTTTGAGCTGATCCAGCCTGATTGGCATATCTGTTTGCTTGGGGCGGATCACGGCAGCAATGTTAGCGATTTGTATCCCGCGCAGTTGCATGGGACCAGTTCCTGCAAAGTGGATCTCGTGATCAGCACCAGCAACTGGCGAGAAAGAAGTGCCATCGCCCAGCTCGATTTCCAGATCCCCAGCTTTGACAGCAACGCCGGTTGCTCGCGCTTTGCCCGGCAGGGCAGCTGGATCGAGCAGGAGAGCCTGGCCGTTCCAAGCTACACCCTGGTGCTGGCTTTTCCATACTGCTTTTAGTTCGGCATCCGAAAGGGCAAAGCGAAGTTTCAGGCCAGCGGCACTGCCAGTGGCCGACAGCAGCCGTCCTGGCAAGGGCCTACCTTGCTTGGGATCTATGTCAAAGCCGGTACCGGTAAATTGTATGCCAGAAGGCAAGCGTTTGAGCGGATCAAGAAGTGTCGGATCGATAGCAAAGCGCACAGCAAGGCCCTTGGTGCCTCCTGATATAGACAAGAGCCTTATTGGTAGTGGCTGGCGGGCGATCGCCGCTGGTGTGGCATACAGTGCAGTACCATCGAAAGTAATGCCCTCCGGCGTCTTGACCAAGGATCGAACCTTTTGGCGATCGAGGGCGATATGCAATGACAAGCCGTCGCCAGCCGCCTGAACTTTTTGAATCGTACCGGGAAAAGCAAAAAAGGCCTGCGGATCTATTTCGAGCCGATTATCCAGCAAGCTAATTCCCCTTAATTTCTGGGGCAAGCCGTTAGCAATTTGCAGGGTAGCCTCGATAGATCCCTGGCGGGTAGTCAGACTATTCAGCGCGAGATTAGCTGGCAAGCGCAAGTTACGAACCACATAGGTGTTCCCCTCCCATGCCTTGGCATCGCCACGAACTATTTGGCTTAGATTTATGCCCAGACGTTCCATGAAGTCCGGCATGCGGTATTTCCCGATCTGGGCTTCTTCAATCGTATAGCGCACCGCACCAGCTTCCCCTAATGTCAGCCGTCCGCGGACGGCCAATGGCAGTTTTAAGCCCCATAGCTGGTAACGACCAGTCACCATCAGGCGTTGCCCTTCATGCACCTTAACGGCTAGCTGTGAAAGTGGGAGAATTGAGCGAAGTGAGTCTTGCAGGAAGGTTTCCGGTACGGTTGCATGCACGATTTTTTTGGACAGATCAAGACGGAGAGCTAATTTGCTATTGCCTTGCTGCAGCTGTAGCCGTTGAATCAAAAAAGCCAGACGACCATCTGCTGTCAATTCCACCTTGCCACTGGCAGACAACGGCTTACCAGCCAAAGAAGCTTCCATGTGCCAGATGTCGGGCTTTGACCAGTCTAGCTTGTGCAGGTCTAACCAGCTGCCGGCGAAATGCTGTATGGTTCGTGCGAGCATAGTGGTTGGCACTTGTACGATGGCTTTTGCTTTGGTTGGCCAGGCTTGCAGTTTAAAG
>JACQUT010000232.1 GCA_016267585.1 Cyanobacteria bacterium NC_groundwater_1444_Ag_S-0.65um_54_12 | reverse complement strand
CTTCGCCTGAACCCGGGCGAGGTCCAGCTTGAAGCCCATTTCCTCGCGAGGAGGCGCCGGAATCTTGAATTGCGGGGTCGCAGGACCTCCCGCAACAACGGTCACTGGTTCGACGTCCGCACGAGCAGCCGAGCCGATGGCGTGAAGGTCCTCGTAGACCAGCGCCTGGTCGAATCCAAGCATCGGGTAGACTTTGGCCAGGAACTTGATTTCCTGGGGCGAAATCTTCCCATCGGCGCCTGCGACCGCCAGGAGGTGGTGTTTCAGGAGTAGTCGCTGCTCGCTGGGGACCGCTTCCAGCCGCTTCTTGATGCCGGTCAGGCTAGGCGGGGATGCAAGCTGGCAAGCCACCAGAGCCTTGAGCCTTGATCGTTCGTCTGACGCCACTTCCGCCTTGGCCACCACATCCGAAAGGTTGCTGTGTTCAGCTTCTGTCACGGCGTCCGATGCCGCAAGCGCCGCGCCGAGCTGAACGAACAGGCTGGTAGTGAGATAGCGGTCCGACGGCTGCCAGACTTGCGATTCAGCTCGGAATAGCGCCACCCGGCCCTTGGTGTCCGGGAGCGGTTCGTTACCCCGGGTATCCGGCGTGAGGCCGTAACCAAGCTTGCCCAGCAACACAGCAAGGCTGTCGTACAGTGTCTTGGTGGGCTTGGCGTCTGGTCGCTGGCCCGCCTTGCCTAGCAGCTCCGCGCATTCGATCAAGAGGGGTGCGGCGGCCGAGACTGACGCATCGAGCCAACGCTTGAGGTCAGCGCCGAGCGGAGTCTTCGCCGCAAGTGGCGCGGGAAGGGCAGCCACAGTGACCGAGCCTGACGCCCCGGGTGACCGCCCGAGTAATCGGCTATAGCTCGCAAGGTCTTCTGTGCAGGCGTCAGCGAGCTTGCGGATCTGACCCAGTGCGGCCTCGGCGTTCGATACGACCATTCCGCCGCGCTTCGTGACCTTTATGTCTACCCCCGTCAAGAGTGAGGGGCTAGCGGCTTGATAGGCGATGGTCTGCTCGCCGAGGTCGATGGCTTTGAGTTCGAGGCCCGGTCCGAATTGCGCGGCATAGCCGATCTTGAACAGCTCCTCGAACTCTTTTTCGCACCGGATGGCGGGTGTCCTGAGGTAGGTTCCGTAGTCACCCCAGAGCCAGGCGAAGGCCCAGTCCGCAGGTAATGGTTTCCCCTTGCGTGCGAACCCCAAGAGCGCGTCCTCAAAGCCCACGGAGGGACCGCCGCGACGGTCTGGCCTAGCAGGCGGTTCTTCGAGGGAAATGTCGCGGGGCGACGGTTCCGATACGAAATCGATCAGGCGCCGCACATAGCCTTGAAATGAATGGCTCCTGGGATAGAGATTTCTGAGGCGCTCGACCTCGGCAATGAGGGCCGGCCGCTCGACCGCAGATTCTTCATACTCAAAGAGGATTCGTCGCTCTAGGCCGTAAAAGAACAGGAAGACGTAGCCGATGTAGGCCGCCGGATCGGTCCGTCCGCCGGCCAGCCAGTGCAAATAGGCGGCTCGGCTTTCTGGCGAAATCCCGGAATACGTCGGCCAGTACGACATGCCCTGCCCGGAATGGTCTGCCTGCTCCGCATTTACCTCCAGGGACGGGTCAATCAGGGCGGCCTCAATACCATGGCCAGCCGGGGCCTTTAGGGCGCTGCCGACGTAAACCATTCCGTCAGGAATCGAATAGGGGCCCACTTTAGCCGGTGTGCCCGCCGGGTGCCAGAAGCCGCTTTGTGTGGGCTTGGCGGATGCCTGGGAAGGAACGAATTGCCGAGGTGGGGGTTGAGGCGCTGGAGGCATGGAAGCCCGGGCAGGCGGTTGCGATGACGGTTGCTCGGGAGCAGGTGGAAGGGGCTGACGAATTGCCTTTGGCTCGGAGGTAAGCGCGGGAAGCTCCGGTCCGCGCTCCCGCGATTCAAGGCTAGACATAGCCTTCAGTGCCGAGTCCAGGGTCTCACTCGCCCCCAGTCTGGAACATTGGATGACAAGATTGAGGCCCGTCGGGCTGGCAAGGCGCACTTGTTCGTACAGGGCTATCGGGAGCTGACGATTGTCCTTGAACCGCTTGTCACGGCTACCATCCTTGTTGACGAACCGCCACCGGTGGTCGACCACCTTGGCATCGGCCGGGACGCCATCCTCTTCGATGAACCGGACGTCACTGCGATCAATTTGGAGCGAAGCGTAGTCGAGGGCTCCAACGGTGGTTCCCTCGACCACCAATATGCGATCGGGAAAGAAGAATAACTCCTTGCCCGCGGCGCGAAGAAACGGGACGGCGATGTTCGTCTTGAGGATGGCGGGAGCATTTTTTCCCACCAATGCCATTGACCGGCGGACATTTTCGGATGCCCCCGCGTTTTGTTTCCAATCCGAAACGGCGCCGGAAGCCGTTTGTACCCAGATCCGGCTGCAATTTGCCAGGCTATCAGCCGCTGAATGGAGTTGGTCATAGGCTTGCTCGGCTGCGGGCCCAAGATCGTAAAACAAGACGATCGAATGACTGATCCGGTCCCGGTAGAGGGCAAGCGCGACGACGATGGCCGCGATCACCAGCATACATGCCGTCAAGGGCTCTGAATTGGATTGGTAGTGCACGCCCAAAATAACTGCGATGGCGGCTACGGCCACCGGCCAGGTCAGCGTTTTCAATTGATGGACGCGGCGAATCTCATTCAGAAGCTCTACTGAAGAGGAGTCTTGCATAGCCAGGACGTTCCCGGTGTCTATGGGCACCAGATCGTCATGGAATGAGTCGGGCGGAAGGGGTTCGACCGAACTCGTGAACGGAGCTTTTTGACGGACGGAGAGCGTGGCCCGATAATAGACGCCGTCCTGGCCGACATGCACATAACTGCCGCGAGGGCCCGCGCCAACTCTGAGCCCCCGGACGCCAATCGATACTCCAGTGCCTGACTTCGAGAAATTGAACCGGAATGGTCCCACTGAGACGCTCTTTCTGAGGTAGAACCCCATGGACCTTCCTCTCTAATCGAACTCGCCGAGCCTCTCTTGCCTGGTTGATTGATTCTAGCTCCATCAGTGCCTGCTGCGCTAGAACTGGCCGAACCCGGCGGTCTCCCGGCTCAAGGATCTTGTAGACCTCGGGAAACCCCGCACATGGCCTGCTCTGGTTGGCGCTGGGAGCCGTGATCGGTGGCCCGTTTGGTGCAGTCGTCCTGATGAGAAGCTGCTCCCGGCTAGATCAGTTCCGCCAGCGCACGCGCCGGAAGGCGCCGGTGACGACGCTCGAGCTGATACAGCAGATCAATTCTGTCCTGCTAGGGTGGGGGCATCATTACAAGAAGGCCCACGTCCGAAAGCTCTTCCACCAGCTCGACCGGTGGGTGGTACGACGAATCTGGTCGCATCGCTATAAGAGATGGCGTTGTCAGGGGTGGAAAACCCTCCCCGAATCCAAGCTCTACGGTGAGTATGGGCTTGTCAACCTGATCGATCTGATCCCTTCTCTCAACTTCCAGCGACGGACGTCATCGTGAAAGCTGGATGCGGGAAAACTGCACGTCCAGTTTGGACGGCGGCCAGCGCAAGGGTAACCAAGCGCGCCTCCTCCTCACCGACAGTAGCTGCGAAATTTGAAGAACGCGAGACAACCGCCTCCGATCGCAGCCATGACGGGAAGTGCCAGCATGCTGGCTGGCGCCGCGTGTGACACAGCTGGACTGGCGGGGTATAACGTTTAACGGAGGAATGAGCGAAATGCTGTTCAATACCGATTGGCTTGGGGTCGAGCGAGCGCTAGATGGCCTTTCAATGCGCTTTCAAGCTACTGCCCACAACTTGGCGAATATCCATACGCCTGGCTATCAGCGGCAATTAGTGAATTTCGAGGATTCACTGAAGGAGGCGATCGCCCTGGCACAGCCCACTGTCAATCCAGAAGCGCCGCTAGATGTCGCGTCGCCCGATCCGACAGAGTTCCTGGATGCCTGGTTCCCCAGCGTGACGCGATCGGAAAAAGGTCCGCAGCGCATCGACGGCAACGGCAGCTCGCTCGAACAAGAAATGGGCGAGATCAGCAAGACGGCCTTGAAGTTCAATTTGCTCTCTACCTGGGTGGCTTCCGAGTACCGGAACCTCAAATTCGTGATCGATGCGCGCTGATCCGTTTACTCCGTTTTTACCGGGATCCTTACTACCGGTCCAAAAGTTGGCAGGGTAGCCATGACGGCATTCAGCCCGGCTTGCGTCCTCTTGTTGATGATCCGGGTATAGAGAGTGATGGCGCCAAATATTGCTGCAGTTATCCCGCCGGAGATAGCAATAAATTTTAGCGCGGCACTGCTATCCACCATGGTCTTCCTGATTAACGCAGTACTAGTTGCCAGGTGTGACGATCAGCGATCGGATTTCTCGTCCGAAGCTTGGTCGAATGGCTTGTGGGGGATTCCCTTGCGGGCGTCCAGCGTGACAGCCAGGAATGGCAAACCACCTAGCAAGAGCGCGCCGATGGCAGCGCCGATCACGCCCCAACCTTGTTTGAAGTTCGGGACCTTTTGGATTCCCTTTATGGCCTGTGGAACATAGCCTCCCACACAGAACCCACTTATGGCGCCTATGATACTCAAGGGACCTACTGGTCCGACGGTTCTTCTGGTCCCGGATTCGAACGGGCCAGGATGGGGGTTCTCGTACGACCTTACACTGAAGGCATGCGCGGCCAAGTCCTGGTACCGTAGCTTGAGATCGTCTTTCAGAGACGGCGACCGTTGTTGTTTTTCCCTCGATTCATTGCTATTCGGCTTGCTGCTTGTTCCCCCGGCACGTGGATTTATCGTCTTCAGCTTCTTTTCGCCGCTAGATACTGCAAAAGACATGATCGTTTCCCTTTTCTGCTCTCGGCTTTCAACGTTGGTCTCATAGGCCAGTAAGTCTTTCCTGAACTGCCCCAGTTCTCGCCAAGTGACCTCACGCTTCCCGTACTTGTTATCCAATTGAAAATGGCTTCGCTTTCGTAATTACAATTAACATTGAGTTAACAAACGGATATAATGACGAAGGAGCGCAAAGAACATGCCATTGCGGGTAAAGCGGACACTGGTTCGGTAACCTACCAGCAAGTAAAGGCCTCGGCTTTGCCAGGTTCGATTAGCTGGTTAAAGAACGCTGCTGCCACTCGACCGGATGTTTTCGGGTAATTCGAATCTAAACTGGTAAGTTTGCCTGTTGAATTTCTTCCAAAGCGCTGCGGGGAATTTTGAGAAATACTTCGACTACCTCCGGATCGTACATGGTTCCTGAAAAACGTTCAATTTCAATGGCAGCCACTTCGTGGGATTGCGCTCTCCGATATGAGCGATTACTGCAAATAGCATCATAGGTGTCAGCCACTGACAATACGCGTGAACCATAAGGAATAGCAATTCCCGATAATCCCATGAAGTACCCTGTTCCATCGAGCCGCTCATGATGGAACCCGGCAATATCCGCTACTTCTTCCATGCCGGCAATGGTTCGTACAATCAACTGTGACTTACGTGGATGTTCGCGTATGATAGCCCATTCTTCTCGCGTCAAAGGACCGGGCTTATCAAGAATATGACGCGGAACTGCAACTTTCCCGGCATCGTGTAATAATCCGGCATGATAAATTTTCGTTTGCTCTATTTCAGCACAGCCAGCGCATCTAGCAATCAAACGAGCAAAAGCCGCAACGCGCCAGCTATGTCCATGGGTATATTCGTGCTTGGCGTCGATAATGCTGGCGAATACGCGCAAGATTGCCTCTACGAATTGTTCTTCCTGTAGCTCGACCAGTTGAGCCAAATCTACGATGTTCAATTTGAGGGAGCGCCAATGCGTCTCGGCAAAGGTACTAGTATTCCAT